>CAYGYQ010000015.1:0-25780 GCA_964354035.1 uncultured Bordetella sp. | reverse complement strand
GCCGTGCGGCAACCGCGGGCGGCCGCGATCCTCGCCGGCGACCGGCGCGCGATCGCGCGCGCGATCAGTGCGATCGAGCAAGGCGAGACCGGCGCGCGCGTCATCGCCGGCGCCATTGCCGCGCACCTCGGCCGCGCGCACGTGCTGGGCATCACCGGTGCGCCGGGTGCCGGCAAATCGACGCTGATCAATGCGCTGCTGGGCGCCCTGCTCGCGCGTGGCCAGCGGGTCGCGGTCGTCGCCGTCGACCCCTCCAGTCCCATCACCGGCGGCGCCGTACTCGGCGACCGCGTCCGCATGGGCGAGCACGGCGCGCACGAGAACGTGTTCATCCGCTCGCTCGCCTCCCGCGGCCACCTGGGCGGCATGTCGCGCACGACCGGAGCGATCGTCGATGTGCTGGACGCCGCCGGTTTCGACACGATCGTCGTCGAAACAGTCGGCGCAGGACAGTCCGAAGTCGAGATCACCCGGCTGGCCGATACCCGGCTCGTCGTCTGCCCGCCCGGCCTCGGCGACAGCGTACAGGCGATCAAGGCCGGCATCCTGGAGATCGCTGACATACTGGTCGTGAGCAAGGGGGATCTGCCGGCGGCCGAGGTCACCGTGCGCGATCTCGAGGACATGCTCCGGCTGCGACGCGCCGGGAGGGCGCCGGTCAAGGTGCTGAAGACTGCGGCGACGCGCGGGGAAGGCATCGCGGCCGTCATTGACGCCATCATCGCTCATGCGCAGGAAGCCGGACGCGGACGCCGTTTCCAGGTGCCGGCGACTCCGGCACCGGACGACATCGCGGCAGTGGACCGCGCGATCACGACGCGCCGCTCGGTGCGCGCGTTCCTCCCCACTCCAGTGCCGCGAGCGACGATCGAGGATATCCTGGCCGTGGCGAGCCGGGCGCCCAGCGGCACCAACACCCAGCCGTGGCATGTCCATGTCCTGACCGGCGAGCGCAAGCAGGCGCTCTCGGAGGCGGTGCTGCGCGCCCACCGCGAGGAGCAGGATGCGCATGCGGAGGAGCACCCCTACTATCCGGTCGAATGGTACGAGCCCTATCTCGGTCGGAGGCGGCGCATCGGCTGGGACCTGTACGGTCTGCTCGGCATCGACCGCGGCGACAGGACCGGCATGCATCGCCAGCACGGGCGCAACTATCTCTTTTTCGACGCGCCGATCGGGCTGATCTTCACGATCGACCGCCATCTCGAGCGGGGCAGCTGGCTCGACTACGGGATGTTCCTGCAGAACGTGATGGTCGCGGCGCGCGCCCGCGGCCTCGACACTTGCGCGCAGGCGTCGTTCCTGAAGTTCCACCGCGTGATCAAGGACGTGCTGTCGCTCGGCGCCGGTGAAAGCGTGATCTGCGCGATGTCGCTCGGACACGCCGACCCCGATGCGCCGGAAAACCGGCTCGTCACCGACCGCGCGCCCGTCACCGCGTTCGCCCGCTTCGCCGGTTTCGACGCTGACGAACCGGAGGGCATCGAATCCGACCGCGACGCGGCCGGACAACCCCGGCCGGGCGCAATGGCGCCCGGTGCCGCAGCCGGAAATTGACCCGGGCGCACCCCGGAACAGGAGCCCCGCACGATGGACCACAAGACACAGGCGATCGACCGGATCATGCGCCTCGCCGCGCGCGACCCGTTCGTGAACGCCTGCGGCATCCGCTGCGTCGACGCCGGCCCGGGTCACGCAACCGTGGCGCTCGAAATCGCCGCCGCGCACATCAATTTCAACGGCGCGTGCCACGGCGGCGTGATCTTCACGCTGGCCGACACGGCATTCGGTCTCGCGTCGAATTCGCACGGCATGATCGCGGTGGGCATCGACGCGCACATCACCTACCACGTCGCGGCACAGCTGGGCGACCAGCTGACCGCAACCGCGACCGAACTCTCGCGCACGCGCAAGATCGCCGTCTACCGCATCGATGTGACGCGCGCCGATGGCACGCTCGTCGCCGGCTTCACCGGCACGGTCTACGTCCTGGCACGACCCAACGAGCCCGCGCACGGCTGAGCCCGAATTGCTCCCGCGTTCGCCGGGACGAGGACCGCCGTCAGCGTCTGGCCAGGAACGTCGCCGTCACTTGTAGCTGTAGAAGCCGCGGCCCGATTTGCGCCCGAGATGGCCCGCCGCCACCATCTCCTTCAGCAGCAGCGCGGGGCGATATTTTGGATCGTTGAAGTCGCGGTAGAACACCTCCATCACGGCGAGCATCACGTCGAGACCGACCATGTCGGCGAGCGCCAGCGGGCCGATTGGGTGGCTGCAGCCGAGCTTCATCCCGTTGTCGATCTCCTCGGCCGTCGCCAGTCCTTCCTGCAGCGCGAACACCGCCTCGTTGATCATCGGGCAGAGTATCCGGTTGACGACGAAGCCGGGGCTGTTCTTGACGACGATCGGCGTCTTGCCCAGCGTTTTCGCCAGCGCCGCGACCGCGGCCACGGTCGCATCCTCGGTCTGCAGGCCACGAATGAGCTCGACCAGCGTCATCATCGGCACCGGGTTGAAGAAATGCATGCCGACGAATTTCCCGGGTCGCGACGTGACCGCGGCGAGTTTGGTGATGGAGATCGACGACGTATTCGTGGCCAGGATCACCTCCGGGCGTGCGAGCGCGTCAACCTGCTTCAGGATCTTGACCTTGAGCTCCTCGTTCTCGGTTGCCGCCTCGATCACGAGATCGCAGCTCTTCAGCGCGTCGTAGCTGGTCGTGCCGTGGATGCGCTTCAGCGCCGCGTCTTTGTCCGCCGCGGTGATCTTGTCCTTCTTCAGCAGCCGGTCGAGGCTCCCGGTGAGCGCGGCGAGCCCGCGCAGCACCGCGGCTTCCGCGACGTCCACCATCACCACGTCGATGCCCGAAACCGCGCAGGCCTGCGCGATGCCGTTGCCCATCGTTCCGGCGCCGATGACGCCGACTTTCCTGATTGTGCTCATGGGGTCTTCGCAAGATGAACGGGAAGTGGTAATTATGCGCGTCCACCGGCGCGGACGTCATCCGCGACCGCTGCCAGGCCGCGCGGCAGCTTCCCGCGAGGTCGCGCCACGGCGGCGATTTCCCCCGGCCGAATCCGGAGCTCCCCATGTTCTCAGCCCTGCTTTCCCAATGCCCTGCCGCAACACGGCCTTTCGCCATCGCCAGCCTCGCGCTGCTGGTCGCCGCCTGCGGCCCCGCGCCGCAGGGAGGCTTCCAGGGCTTTCCGCCGGCGGCCGTCACGACGCTCGTGCTGCAGCCGAGGACGCTTCCCGTGAGCTACGAGTATGTCGGGCAGACGGCGGGGTCGAAGGAAGTCGAGGTCCGGGCGCGGGTGACCGGCATTCTCGAGAAGCGGCTTTTCGCCGAAGGCGCGCCGGTGAAGGCCGGACAGCCGCTGTTCGTGATCGATCCGAAGCCGCTGGAAGCGCAGGCGGCCGCCGCCGCCGCCGAGGTCGCGCGCGCCCGCGCCCAGCTCACGCAGGCCGAGCGGGAGGTCGCGCGCCTGAAGCCGCTGGCCGAGCGCCGCGCGATCGGGCAGAAGGAAGCCGACGACGCGATCTCGAACGCGGAGCTCGCCGGGGCGACCATGAAGGCTGCCGAGGCGCGGCTCGCCGAGGTGAACCTGAGCCTGGGGTACACGCGAGTCAACGCGCCGATCGCGGGCCTGTCGAGCCGCGCGAACAAGTCGGAAGGCAGCCTCGTCAACGCCAACGAGACGCTGCTCACCATGATCTCGCAGGTCGACCCGATCTGGGTGCCGTTCAACGTGTCGGAAAACGACCGGCTGGGGCTCGAACGCGCGGTCGCCGCGGGCCGGCTCGTGCTGCCGAAAGGCAACGCCTACGACGTCACGGTCCGCCTCTCGGACGGCTCCGCATTCCCACGCAAGGGCCGCATCAATTTCAGCGACACGCGCGTGAATCCCGCCACCGGCACCCACGAGATGCGGGCCGAGATCGCCAACGCCGACGGCGCGCTGAAGCCCGGCCAGTTCGTCCGCGTGGTGCTGCAGGGCGCGACGCGCACCAACGCGATCGCCGTGCCGCAGGTCGCCGTGCAGGACGGGCCGCAGGGTAAATTCGTCTACGTGACCGGCAAGGACAAGGACGGCAAGGACATCGCCGCGGTGCGCCCGATCACGCTGGGCGACTGGGTCGAAGTCGACGGCGCGAACCTGTGGCTCGTCGAGTCGGGTCTCAAGGGCGGCGACACGGTGATCGTCGACGGCCTCGCCAAGCTGCAGCCGGGCGGCGCGATCGCGCTGGGCGGACCTCCGCCCGGTGCGCCCGGCGCCGGCCAGGGGCCGGCCAAGGATGCGGTGCCGGCCAAAGATGGCGCGCAGGCGCCGTCGCCCAAGTCCTGAGCGCGGGCCGAGAATATGTTTTCACGCTTCTTCATCGACCGCCCGATCTTCGCGGCGGTCATCTCGGTGTTCTTCGTGCTCGCGGGCCTCGCCGCGATGCGCTCGCTGCCGATCGCCCAGTATCCGGAAATCGCGCCGCCGGTCGTCACCGTGACGGCGGTCTATCCGGGTGCTTCGGCCGAGGTGCTGGAACAAACCGTCGCCGCGCCGCTCGAGAACGCGATCAACGGCGTACAGCGCATGCTGTACATGGAGTCGCACTCGACGGCCGCGGGCGTGACCCAGATCACGGTCACCTTCGAGATCGGCACCAATGTCGACGACGCGACGATCAACGTCAACAACCGCGTCAAGCAGGTCGAGCCGCGCCTGCCGCTCGAGGTGCGCCGGCAGGGCGTGGCGGTCGAGCGCGGCTCCTCGTCCTTCCTGCAGGTGCTCGCCTTCTACTCGCCGGACGGCCGTTTCGACGACCTCTTCATATCGAACTACGTGACGCTGAACGTGCTGGACGAGTTGAAGCGGCTGCCCGGCACGACCAACGTCCAGATCTTCGGCGCGAAAGACTACGCGATGCGGATCTGGCTGAAGCCCGACCGCCTTGCCCAGCTCAAGCTGACGCCCGGCGACGTCGCCGCGGCCATCAACGAGCAGAACGCGCAGTTCGCCGCCGGCAAGATCGGCCAGACGCCGATCGGCGGCAAGCAGGACCTGGTCTACACGATCACGACCCGCGGCCGGCTCGCGGACCCGAAGGAATTCGGCCAGATCATCGTGCGCGCCAATCCCGACGGCTCGACGGTGCGCCTTGCCGACGTCGCGCGCGTGGAACTGGGCGCGAAGGACTACGATTTCATCGGGCGCTACAACGGCCGCCAGGCCACCCTCGTCGGCATCTTCCTCGCGCCGGGGGCCAACGCGCTCGACGTAGCGAAGACCGTCCACAGCCGCGCCGAGGCGCTCGCGCAGAAATTTCCCGAGGGTCTCGCCTTCGCCGTTCCGTACGACACGACGCACTTTGTCGAAGTATCGATCAAGGAAGTGGTCAAGACCCTGGCCGAGGCCATGCTGCTGGTGTTCCTCGTCGTCTACCTCTTTCTGCAAAGCTGGCGCGCCGCGGTGATTCCGTTCATCGCGGTGCCGGTCTCGCTGATCGGCACCTTCGCCGGCCTCTACGTCCTGGGCTATTCGATCAACACGCTGACGCTGTTCGGGATGGTGCTCGCCATCGGCATCGTCGTCGACGACGCGATCGTGGTGCTGGAGAACGTCGAGCGGATCATGCGCGAGGAGAAGCTGCGCCCGCGCGAGGCCGCGGTGAAGGCGATGCGCGAAGTGACGGGGCCGATCATCGCGATCGTGCTGACCCTCACCGCGGTGTTCGTGCCGATCGCCTTTCTCGGCGGCCTGACCGGCGAGCTCTATCGCCAGTTCGCGGTGACCATCGCGATCGCCGTGGTCATCTCCGGCATCGTCGCGCTGACGCTGTCGCCCGCGCTTTGCGTCGTGATGCTCCAGCACGGCCACCGGCCGCCGGGGCGCTTCTTCACCTGGTTCAACGGCTGGTTCGCGCGCGTCACCCGCCACTACTCCGACGGCGTGATCTGGATGCTCCGCCGCGGGAGCGTCGGCGTGGTGCTGTTCGCCGCGATGGTGGCGGTCACCGCGGGCCTGTGGAAATTCACGCCGGGGAGCCTCGTCCCCGACGAAGACCAGGGCTTCTACATCGGCGCCGTGTTTCTGCCGGACGGCGCGTCGCTCGAGCGCACCGACAAGGTCGTGCAGCAGGTCGAGGCGGCCATCCGCGCCAATCCGGCGAACCAGGACGTCGTCTCGTTCACCGGCTTCGATTTCATCGGCGGCGGCTTCCGCAACAACGCGGCGACGCTCTTCGTCACCCAGGTGCCCTGGGACCAGCGCGAAGTGACCGCGGCGAGCCTCGTCGGCGAGCTGTTCGGCCGGACGATGGGCATCAAGGAGGCGCTGGTGCTGGCGTTCAATCCGCCGGCGATCTTCGGCCTCGGCACGACGGGCGGGTTCGAGTTCTACATCCAGAATCGCGGCGACGGCGGCGCGAAGCGGCTCTCCGAAGTCACGCAGGCGTTCCTCGCGCGCGCGAACGCTGACCCGGAGCTCGGCGGCGCGCAGACGCTGTGGCGCGCAACCGTCCCGCAGCTCTTCGTGGACACCGACCGCGAAAAGGCCAAGAAGCTCGGCGTGCCGATCGACGACGTCTACAACGCGCTCGCCGGCACGCTCGGCACCTACTACGTCAACGACTTCAACAAGTACGGCCGGACGTGGCAGGTGCTGATGTCGGCCGATCCCGCGTACCGCACGCGGCCCGACGACATCGGCGGCGTCTACGTGCGCTCGGCCAAAGGCGAGATGATCCCGCTGTCGTCGCTCGCGACGGTCAAGTTCTCCTCCGGCCCGGACGCGCTCGATCGCTTCAACAATCTGCCCGCCGTGAAGATCATCGGCCAGGCGGCGCCTGGATTCTCCTCGGGGCAGGCGATCGCGCGTGTTGAGAGAATCGCGGCCGAAGTGCTGCCACCGGATTTCAGCTTCGACTGGGGAGGTACCTCGTATCAGGAGAAGCGCTCCGGCGGCGCCTCCGGCTTCGCGTTGGCGCTGGCGGTGATCATGGTGTTCCTGATCCTGGCAGCGCAATACGAGCGCTGGTCGCTGCCGCTCTCGGTGCTGCTCGCGCTGCCCTTCGGCACGTTCGGCGCGCTTGCCGCCGTGTGGCTGCGCGGCCTCACCAACGACGTCTACTTTCAGATCGGCCTCGTCACGCTGCTCGGACTCGCGGCGAAGAACGCGATCCTGATCGTCGAATTCGCGCTGCTGAAGCACGAGGAGGGCCTGTCCACGTCGGCGGCGGCGATCGAGGCGGCGCGGCTGCGGTTCCGACCGATCCTGATGACCTCGCTCGCGTTCATCTTCGGCGTGCTGCCGCTCGCGCTATCGACCGGCGCCGGCGCCGGCGCACGGCACTCGGTGGGCACGGGCGTGATGGGCGGCATGGTCGCGGCGACTTTCATGGCGATCTTCTTCGTGCCGTGGTTCTTCCGGCTGATTTTCGAGCGCCGGATCTCCGAGCCGCGCAGCAAGGCCGAGCTGCATGCGGAGATCGACCACGCCCGCGACCTCCATGCGCGGCTGCCTGTTTCGACCCCCGGTCACCCGCCACAGCCGGGCCAGCCGGCACAACCCGATCGCGGGGGCGAACATGCGTAAGCCGATTCCTGTTCTGCTGCTGTCGATATTGGTCGCCGGCTGCGCCGTCAACCAGCCGCCGCCGCCGCAGCTGGACCTGCCGGCTCCGAGCGCGACCGCGGCGCAGAACGCGCTGCTCGAGCGCTGGTGGACCGCGTTCGACGATCCCGCGCTGACCGCGCTGGTCGAAGAGGCCTTTGCCAACAATCTCGACCTGCGCGGCGCGCTCGCGCGGATCGAGGCGGCGCGCGCGCTGCTGCTGCTGTCTCAGTCGAACCTGGCGCCCAGCATCAACCTGCTCGGCAGCGCGGCCCGCTCGCGCGATTCGCAGAGCACGACGCAGTCGCTCGGTCAGCCTTCCTTCGGCGCCGGGAACAATTACGGCGTCGGGATCGAAATGTCGTACGAGCTCGATGTCTGGGGCAAGTATCGCAGCGGCGCCCTGGCCGCGACCAACGACCTCTACGCGGCCCGGTACTACCGCGAGACCGTCCGCATCACGGTCGCGGCGGACGTCGCCAGGGCGTATTTCAGGTTACGCGCCGCCGACGCGCTGGCCGCGGTGCTCGAAGATACGAAGAAGTCCCGGGCCGACACCGTGACGCTGCAGCGCGACCGCTTCGAGGGCGGCATCATCGGTGAATACGACCTGCGCCAGGCCGAGGCCGAGCTTTCCGCCATCGTCGCCGACATCGCGCGCGTGCGGCAGGCGATCGGCCTCCTCGAGTCAGCGCTCGCCACGCTGACGGGCCGCTCGCCGCGCGCCGTGTTCACGCCGGAGATCGCGCGCGGCGCGTCGATCGAGGCCGCGACGGCCGTGCCGCAGCTGCCGTCGGGACTGCCGTCGGGATTGCTGGAACGGCGCCCGGACATCCGTCGCGCCGAGGCCATGCTCGCCGCATCGGACCTGCGCGTCCAGCAGGCGCGCGCCGACTATTTTCCAAGCCTGGCGCTGACCGGCGCCTACGGTACCGAATCGGCCGCGCTGTCCAGCCTGTTCACGTCGCCGGCCACCGCCTGGCGCTTCGGTCTCGGGCTGCTCCAGCCGCTGATCGCGTTGAAGGCGATCGAGGCCGCTGTCGAGGCGGCCGCGGCCCGCCGCGACGGCGTGACGGTGGATTACCAGCAGACGGTGCAGAACGCCTTCCGGGAAGTGCACGACGCACTGGTGACGAACCGCTCGGCAGCCGAGGTGCTCGCCGCTGAATCGGCGCGCCGCGAACAGCTGCAGCAGGCGCTCGCGGTCGCCACCCTCCGCTACGACGCCGGGCGCACGTCATTCCTCGAGGTACTCGACGCGCAGCGCACGCTGCTGGCGGCGGAGACGCTGCGCATCGGCGCCGCGCGCGAGGCGCGGCTGTCGATCGTCGACTTCGCCAAGTCGCTGGGCGGCGGCTGGAGTCCGGAAGCGTTCGCCGTCGCGTACTGACGCTTGCGTAACGGCGCCGCGCCCGGCCGAGCACCGGCATGCCGCTACTTCAAGCTACCCGACAAAAACTGCGCGAGCCGCTCGCTCCTGGGTCGGGTCAACACATCGGTTGGCACACCCTGTTCTTCGATCAGTCCCTTATGCAGAAAGATCAGGTGGTTGGCCACCTCGCGGGCGAAGCCCATTTCGTGCGTGACCACCACCATGGTGCGGCCTTCCAGTGCCAGGGTGCGCATCACCTTGAGCACCTCGGACACCAGTTCCGGGTCGAGTGCGCTGGTTGGCTCGTCGAACAGCATCACTTCCGGTTCCATCGCGAGCGACCGCGCAATCGCCACGCGTTGTTGCTGCCCGCCGCTCAAGTGGGCGGGGTATTGGTCTTCCATGTTGACCAGGTCCACCAGGGCGAGGTACTTGCGCGCGCGCGCCACGGCCTCGTCGCGGCTGACCTTCATCACCTGAATCGGCGCCTCGATGATGTTCTGCAGCACCGTCAGATGGGCCCACAGGTTGAAATGCTGGAACACCATCGCCAGCTTGGTCCGCAGGCGCTGCAGCTGCTTCACGTCGGCAGCCTGGAGTTCCCCGGTTCGGCCCGGCACCAGCTTCAATTCTTCCCCGGCGACCAGAATGCGGCCGCGGTTCGGTTTCTCGAGCAGGTTGACGCAGCGCAGAAAGGTACTCTTGCCCGAACCCGAACTGCCGATGATGCTGATCACGTCGCCCGCATGCGCCTCCAGGGAAACCCCCTTGAGCACCTCGTTGCTGCCGAATTGCTTGTGGATGTCCAGCGCCTGGAGTTTGAGCGGTTTGTTGTCCATGGACGGTGTCTTGCGCGGTGGGTGGGGTCGCAATCAGTTCGTCCTGGGGGCCAGATGGGCGAGGAAATGGCGCTCCAGCGGCTTGAAAACGCCGATCAGGCAAAACGTGCAGCAAAGGTAAATCGCAGCGGCGAAAAGATACGCTTCGAACGGCAGGTAAAAATCGGAATAGATCCGGCTCGCCGCGGCAGTGAGGTCCAGCATCGCCGGCACGGCACTGGCCAGGCTTGTGCTGTGCAGCATCATCACCACCTCGTTGCTGTAGGCCGGCAACGTACGCC
This sequence comes from uncultured Bordetella sp., assembly GCA_964354035.1. GTDB lineage: Bacteria > Pseudomonadota > Gammaproteobacteria > Burkholderiales > Casimicrobiaceae > CAIWHR01. Next base: position 15,684 of record CAYGYQ010000015.1, on the reverse strand, counting down.
GCAGCGCGCTGGGCAGCACGATACGCAGCAGCAACTGGAACCGGCTCATGCCGAATGCCTGCGCCGATTCGATTTCGCCGGCGTTGGTTTCACGGATGGCGCCGGCCAGCATTTCGGCGGTGTACCCGGCGGTGTTCAAACTGAAAGCCAGCAGGGCGCAGAAGAACGCATCCTTGAAGTAAGTCCATGGCCAGACCGTGTCCCATCGTGCCTGGATCCACTCCAGCTGGGCCAGGCCGTAGTAGATCATGTACACCTGTATCAGCAACGGCGTGCCGCGAATGACGAAGGTGTAGGCCCCGACGATGCGTTGCAGCACCTTGCTCCGGCCTGTGAGCATCAGTGCGAAGATGAGTGCCAGCACACCACCAATGGCCAGAGACGAGATCAGCAGGCCGAGCGTTGTCAGCAGGCCCTCACCGTACATGGCAAGGCTTTCCTCGCGGAAGATCACCTCCCAGTTCACAGCTCACCCCGTTTCGCGCCAAGGCTGTAACGGCGATGCAGCTTCCGCAACAACGTCAGTGAGACCCAGGTGTACATCAGGAACAACGAGGCCGTGAACAGGAAGAACGCGAAGGGTGAACGTGTCGCCGCGCTAGCCTGTTTGGCCAGATAGGTCATTTCCTGCAGACCGATCAGGCTCACCAGAGCGGTTGCCTTGATCAACACGAGCCAGTTGTTGGTAAAGCCCGGCACGGCATGACGCACCATTTGCGGCGCCGTGATGCGCAGGAATAGCTGCACCGGGCCCATGCCGAATGCTGCAGCAGCTTCGAATTGCCCGCGCGGAATGGCCAGGATCGCGCCGCGGAAGGTTTCCGTCATGTAGGCGCCATAGATGAAGCCCAATGTCAGCACACCGGCAGTGAAAGGATTGATGTCCAGCGTGGCGCCGGTGCCGGAGAGCTCCAGCAGGTGGTTGATGCCGATGCTGCCGCCGTAGAACACCAGCAGCATCAGCACCAGTTCGGGAATGCCGCGAATGAGGGTGGTGTAGCCCGTCGCCAGGGCCGCCAGCGGCCGGTTCCCGGAGAGCTTGGCCCCCGCACCGAGCAAACCCAGCAGCACCGACACCAGCAGTGCTGCCAGGGAGACCCCTACGGTGAGCAACGCACCATAGAGAATGGACGCGTAATAGGCGGCCAAACGCGAATGACGTCAGACGGTCATTTGCCGTAGACGTCGATCTTGAAATACTTGTCGTTGATCTTCTTGTACGTGCCGTTGGCGCGGATGGCCTTGATGGCAGCATTGAGTTCGGTCTTCAGGGCGGTTTCGCCCTTGCGGAGCGCGAAACCGGCGCCGGTACCGAAGTACTTCGGAATGTACAGCTCGGGGCCGACCACCCCGTAGTCCTTGCCTTCCGGCTTGCTCAAGAAGCCGCCCGTCACTTCGATCACGTCGGCCACGGTTCCGTCAAGGCGGCCGGACTTGATGTCGAGGTAGACCTGGTCCTGCGCCTCGTAGGGGATAACGATCACGCCAACTTTCTTGAGTTCGCCGTTGGCGTATTTCTCCTGCGTGCTGCCCTTGAGGACGCCGATTTTCTTGCCTTTGAGCGAGGCGACATCCGTGAACTTGATGTCGTTCTTGATCGCGATCTTGCTGGGCGTGTTGTAGTACTTGTCGGTGAAGTCCACCACCTTGAGGCGATCTTCGGTGATCGACATGGAGCTGATGATCACGTCGTATTTCTTGGCCTGCAGGCCCGGAATCATGCTGTCCCAGACCTGCTCGACAAACACGCACTTGCGCTTGATCTGGTCGCATACGGCACTGGCGATGTCCACGTCGAAGCCCGTCGGCTTGCCGTCCGCGGTCTTGAAGGTGAAGGGTTCGTAGGTCGGGTCAATCGCGACCCTGAGGTCATTGCCCTGGGCCGACGCGGTAGCGGCCACGGCGCCGAGTGCAAGCGCCAATATCAACTTTTTCATGTGGGGTCCCGAAGAGTGGTCTGGCCAGGGCGCGACCGAGGTTGAATGGCGCGGACGTGAGTATTGAGGGTTTGGTCAGGGCCGTCAACGGTTGGCGTTTGGCGGCGACTCGATGCCCATCGTCCTCGAACTATGCCGGCTTCCGGGTCCGCCGCCGACGGGCTGTTGCAGGCAATGCCTTGCGCGCTGCCTGACCCGCCAGCTTGCCGACGTAATAGTCCAGTGCCCAGCGTGTCTTGGCCTGCTGGTTCTTGTCCCGCTCGGCACCCACCTCCGCGAGAAAGGCCATGAAGCCGCCCACCGCGACCGCGGCCTGCACCGCGGGAGCCTTGATCGAGAGCTCCATCATCCGCTTGCCGTCTCCGCGCCGCCACAGCTCGGCGGTGATCGGCCAGGGACAGCCCGGATCCGCGAAACGCCAGCGTTGGGCCAGCAGCGGTCCGAGCACCGCCAGGGTCGAAAAATCGATCTTGTGACCCGCAATGGCCGTCAGGAACGCCTCCTGCTCCGCGGTGAAGATCGCCGATACCGGCTTCTTGCCGACAGCGACACGTTTGATGAACCCTTTGGCTACCGGCATCGAGAACGATGCCGACTTGACCAGCGATGTCTCGCTCGCGTCCGCCTCGATCTTGAAATCCCGGAACTTGCGCCACTCCGGCCCGACGTGCTTCGGATCGATCGGCCGAAACTTCACCGTGCTGTCATGGGCATCGCCGACCACGCGGCGAGCGCGGGCGATGATGCCGGCGCCGAGCAGGTCGAGCTTGGGCGTGTCGAAGAAATAGATGTAGCGCTCTTCGTCATTGTTGCTGGTGAGGCCGAAGCGCGCCAGCGCCTGCCGGATCTGGTGGTCCGGAATCGTGGCCTTGATCTCGATCGCTTCGGCGCCCGCAATGGCCTTGGCGACCTTGCCGCGCGTTGCCGCTCCCCGCTCCATGTCCTGCCTCCCCGTGTGTTGGCTCGATGCGCAACCGCAGACTTCCGCAGTGCGCAACCCGATGCCATATTAGCGCAGGATGCCGAAAGCGCGCACGCCGCAACCCCCTTCTAGCCAAGCGCGAGCGCCATGACGCCGAACGCGATAAGGGTCGCGCCGGCGATCCGCGCGAGGCGGTCGCCCTCGCCGAGCAGCTGCCCGCCGATGAGCGCCGCGAACAGCATCGACACCTCGCGCGCGGGCGCGACGTGCGAAAGCGGCGCGGCCTGCATCGCGTACAGCACGAGCACGTAGCCGATCGGGCTGATGGTCGCCACGACCAGCGCGTACCGCCACTGCTCGCGCCAGTGCCGGGCGGCGGTCGCCCGGTCGCGCAGGACCGTCGGCACGAGGAACAGCAGCCGGACGAAGTTGCCGTAGTAGTCGAGCAGGATCGGCGACATCAGCACGATCTTGACCGCATAGCCGTCGGTCACGGTGTAGCCGGCGATGAATACGCCGGTCAGCAGGCCGTAGAGCATGCCCTTGCGAATGCCCGGCTTCTTCTCTGGATCGTGCGCCGCCCGAAACAGCCCCGGTCCGCCGGCGATGAAGAACACGCCCGCGACCACCGCGCAGATGCCCGCTACGCCGAACGCCGTAATCCGCTCGCCGAGCACGAGTATCGCCACCAGCGAGGACAGCAACGGTCCGGAGCCGCGCGCCAGCGGATACACCACGGTCAGGTCGGCCTTGCGGTAGCCGCGCAGCAGCACGACGTAATAGAGCACGTGCAGGATGCCGCTCACGACGACGAAGCCCCACTCCACGCGCCCCCAGGTCGGCACCACGTCCCAGCCCAGCCAGATGCCAAGCGGCGCCCAGATCAGCGCCATGAGCAGGCCGGTGAAGGCGGCGAAGCGCACGTCGCCACCGGCCTTCTTGGCGGCGATGTTCCAGATGGCGTGGAGCAGGCCGGCGAGTATGACGAGCGAGAGAGATAAGGTAGGCATGGTGCAAAACCGGAGCCGATGCTCATGATGAGGCTTCGATTGTCTCCCAGGTTCGCACGGTCGCATTTTCGGGTGAAAGCAGTCACCGGGCCGGCCACTGACCTGCCATCGAACAGGATTCGCCGCTGAACACGCGCGGGGATTCGCCGCCGTTGCCCGTTGCTCCGCGGCGGGACGCACGGGCATGCCCCGGGGCGTCGCCCTAGCGCCGTATTTCAATTACGATGCGGAAGGTCGGGATCACCACCGATTGAACTCCGGCAGCCCGGTGACTTGCGGCAACCCCTGCATGGAGAACACTCGAAGATGGCCAAACTCATCCACACCATGGTTCGGGTGCTTGATCTCGAACGCTCGCTGCGGTTCTATCGCGATACCTTCGGTCTCGAGGAGGTGCATCGTCTCGATTTCCCGACGTTTGCGCTGGCGTATCTCAGGAACCGGGAAAACGACTTCGAAGTCGAGCTCACGGTAAACAAGGACCGGAAAGAAGCCTATACGCATGGCGATGGCTACGGCCACGTCGCCGTCTGCGTTGACGACGCGGCACGCGAGCGCGAGCGGCTCGCGCAACTCGGCTGCGCGCCGGGCGATGTCAAGGAGTTCAAGGACGGCGCCGGCGCGCTGCTCGCGCGCTACTTCTTCGTCCAGGATCCGGACGGCTACAGAATCGAAGTGCTCGAGCGTCACGGTCACTACGGGTAACAAGGGGCTCGCCGGTCTGCGCATTCGCTCTGCTCCGCTCCGCTCCACCCGCCCCACTGCAACAAGGCTCGCGCCGTTCAGACGCTTATCCGTATCCGACGGTGCGGCGGAGGAACGGGATTCTCATGAGGATGGCAGTTAGGGCGTAGGAGAGCGTGAAGATGACGAAAGCGGCAGTGGCGATCTTGAGTGCGGGTGGCCAGTGGTTCCTGCCGCCCCCCAGGGCCAGGGGGCTGAGGAGGTCCAGGAACAACGGGTGGACGAGGTAGATGCCGAGGGCGGCAGGGGCGAGTGAGCGACTGATCAAACGGGCGATGGAGGTGGTGGGGGTTCGGTCGGGGAACGTGGAGCGGAAGATGAGGTAGACGCAGAAGCTTGTGGCGATGATGAAAGGGCTGAAGAAGTCGGTGAAGTATTCGCCTTGGGGTCCCCACCCGAGGTTGCGGGTAAGGACGAGATAATGCGTGGCGGCGATGGTGGCGAGAACGCAGCTGAAGAAGACCGCCCAGACGGCGACGAGAGCTCTGGGGGAGAGGACGGTGTCCTTGAGCTGATGGCCTGCGAGAAAGAAGGCGATGAAGGGCACGAAGCGGGAGACGGCGTTGGGCAACGTGCCGGTCCAGGTGTCGATGAGCGTGTTGAGGGCGGCAAGGATGAGGATGACCGTGATGGTGAGGGTGATGGTGGGCCTCGACGAGTGGCGGACGAAGGTTCGGAGCATGGGGGTGAAGAGGTACAGGCCGGCGATGAGGAAGAGGAAGTGGAGGTGGTAGTAGGGGATCCCGAGCGCGAGGCCGGTGAGGCCCCGCAGGGGGCGGAGAGAAGCGTTGTTATAGATGGCGACTGGAACCAGGTAGGACCAGGCGGTGTAGAAGGTAGACCAGAAGAACAATGGAATGCCGACTCGGGCAAGGGATTTCTTGTAGAAGAGCGCGGGGGGATCGTCGCGGCTGGAGTCGAGGAGGAAGGCGCCGCTGACCATGACGAAGCCGGCGACGATCCATCGTGCGCTGGAATTGATGGCGGCGGCGAAGTGCCAGTCGAACCAGGAGAGTGGGCGCTCGGGTGACGAGTAGTAGAGGAGTCCCAGGGCAACGTGCGCGGTGACGACCAGGATCGCGGCGACCACGCGCAGAGCGTCAGCGTAGAAGAGTCGGCCCAGGAAGGCGCTGTTGCCGGCAGGGGGCAGGACGCAGCCGTCAGTCGAAGCCGCGCGCAAGGAACCGCTCGGCGATGGCGCAGTGCGCAGCGACGCCGCGCGCCAGCATGGCTTCGTTCAGCACCATCTTGTTGGAGTGGCAGGGGCAGGCGCTCTTCCACTGCTGGCCCTCGGGGCACACGCCGAGGAACACCATCACCCCCGGCACGCGCTGCAGGACATAGGAGAAGTCTTCCGCGCCCATGATCGGCGAGGCCATCGTGCTCCAGGCGTCCGCGCCGAACAGGCTGCCGATGGCGCGCTCGGCGACACCGACGGCGCGGGCGTCGCACACCGTCACCGGGAATCCCCGCACGATCTCCACCTGGGCTTCGCACTCGTGCGCGCGGGCGACGTGCTCGGCGACGCGTGCGATCCCGGCGTGCGCCGTCGCGCGTGTCTCCTCCGAGAGCGTGCGGATGGTGCCGAGCAGGCTGGCCGACTCCGGAATCACGTTGTTGGTGGAACCGCCGTCGATCTTGGCGATCGTGATCACCACCGGGTCGAAGATGTCGATGCGCCGCGTGACGAACACCTGCAGCGCGGTCACGATCGCGCAGGCGACGGGAATGGGATCGATCGCGTGGTGCGGCATCGATGCATGCCCGCCCTTGCCAAGCACGCGCACGATCAGCTTGTCGGCCGAGGCCATCATCGGCCCGGCCTTGGCGCCGAAGGTACCCGCCGGCGCGTTGGGCATGATGTGCAGCGCGAACGCCGCCTCGGGCGCCGGATGGTCGAGCAGGCCGTCGTCGATCATGAACCTGGCGCCGTGCCAGCCTTCCTCTCCGGGCTGGAACATGAACAGCACGGTGCCGGCGAGCGACTCGCGGCGCGCGCACAGCGCGCGCGCGGCCGAGGCCAGCATCGCGGTATGCGTGTCGTGGCCGCAGGCGTGCATCGTGCCTTCGACCTTGGACCCGAACGGCAGGCCGGTGTCCTCCGGCATTGGCAGCGCATCCATGTCGCCGCGCAGCAGCACCGTGCGCCCCGGCTTCGCGCCGCGCAGCACGGCGACCGCCCCGGTGGTCGAGGACCCGGTCTTCCACTCCAGCGGCAGGCCGGCGAGCGCCGCGCGCACCTTGGCCAGCGTCTTCGGGGTTTGCAGTCCGAGCTCGGGCTCGGCGTGGATCGCGCGCCGCAGCGCCACCGTGTCCGCCTGCATCGCCTGCGCGGCGTCGAGCCAGTCGCGCACTTCGGTCACCATGTCGTTCACGCGCATCTCCTCGGTTGGGCGCCGCCGCACCGGCCCCCGGGGGGGCGGCACTGCTGGATAGGGATTCTGGGGGATGCTTCGCGCCGTTGGCAATGCTCGGTTCACCGGCCCGCCCCCCGGCGCATCAGCACCAGCGCAATGGCCGCGGAGGCAACCATCAGGAAGAGACTCACCGCGTTGAGCACGGGGCTCGCCCCCTCGCGCATCCGCCCGTACATCATGATGGTGAGCGGGGGGTCGGAGCCGACCAGCATCAGCGTCGTGTTGAAGTTCTCGAACGACATCAGGAACGAGATCGCCGCGGCGCCGATCAGCGCCGGCTTGAGATAGGGTAGCGTGACCGTCCACAAGGCAGCGGCGCGCGACGCGCCCAGGTTGAACGCGGCCTCCTCCAGCGTAACGTCGAAGCGCTTCAGCCGCGCCGCGATCGTCAGCGTGGCGATCGACACGATGTACGAAAACTGCCCGGCGACCACCAGCGGCAGGCCGGGCCGGAGGAAGTCGAGGTCCAGGCTCCAGACGTCGTCGGCGAACTGCGCGAGGCGGCTCGCGAACGCCAGAATCGAGATGCCGAGGATCACGCCGGGAATCACCAGCGGCGCCAGCATCAGCAGCGACAGCGCCGACTTGCCGCGGAACTCCACGCGCTCCAGCAGGAACGCGTTGGCCGTGCCGACCGTCACCGACAGCACCGTCACCCAGCAGGCGACGAGCACGCTGGTGGCCACGCTCTTCAGCAGCGGCGCGTCGGCGAAGAGCCCGGTGCGCCCGGTCGCGGCGCCCGCGACGAACCAGTCGAGCGTTGCGCCGCGCCAGGGCGGCGCCGGATAATTCGCATTGTTGAACGCGAAGACGGCCACGACGACCAGTGGCAGGAACAGGAACACGAAGAAGGCGGCCACATAGGTGACCGTCAAATAGCGCGCAAGCGTCGAGCGCGGCAGCGATGGAATCATGGGCGTCTCATCACGTCGCCGAAGTGCTGGCCGGTGAGCTTCAATCCGGCCCAGACGATCGCCGTGGACAGGACGAGCAGCAGGAAGCCGAACGCCGCCCCCTGCTCCCAGTTGAACCGCGTGATGAACTGCGTATAAATCTGCTCGGTGAACCACAGCGAGTTCTTGCCGCCCAGCAACGTCGGCGTCAGGTAGTTGCCCAGTGTCAGCATGAACACGACGATCGACCCCGCGGCAATTCCCGGCGCCGCGTGCGGGACGATGATCTGCCGCAGGATCGAGGCGCCGTTGCCGCCCAGGTCGTAGGCGGCTTCGATCAGCGAATCGTCGAGACTTTCGAGCGCGCTCACGAGCGGGACGACCATGAACAGCATCGACGTGTAGACGAGGCCGACGAGGATCGTCGCATCGCGGTAGAGCATCTCCACCGGCACCGGCGTGAGGCCGAGGTCCACCAGCAGCCGCGGCAGCACGCCCGATTCGCGCAACAGGATCATCCAGCCCAGCGTGCGCACGGTCTCGCTCACCCAGAACGGGATCAGGCACAGGATGAAGAGCAGCGACTGCGCCCGGCCGCGCGCGATCTTGGCGATGTACCACGCCGCCGGGAAAGCGATGGCCAGCGTGCAGACGGTCGCCAGGATCGACATCACCGCGGTGCGCACGAACGTGTGCCAGTAGAGCGGTTCGTCGACGAACGTGCGGTACTGATTCAGGCTCAGTTCGTAGACCCGCGGGGCCACGCGCGCGCGCAGCGAAAGCACTGCGAGCTCGAGGTGCGGCAGCACGATGAGGCCGACCAGCCACACCAGCGCCGGCGCCAGCAACAGCAGCAGCACCAGGCGGGTGCGCAACCTGCCCCCATCGGCGGCAATCCTATCGGCCATTGCCGCCGGCACGAAAGCAGACGGCGCGCTGCGGGTCGAAGCCGAACGCGATGGTCTCGTCAGCACGCAGATCCGCGAAGCGTCCCGTCTGCGGCAGGGCGATCCGGATCTCCGCGCGCGTCGCCTCCTCCCGGACGAGGACCGCGGAATTGGCGCCGTCGAACAGCAGGCTCCCGACCCGCCCGGTAAATCGCTGCGCGGCGGGCGGCAGTTCCGCGGCATCGCGCGCGAGATCGATGACCTCCGGCCGGACGAACGCCTCGACGGCGTCGCCGGCGGCGAGCCGACCGCGCGCCAGCGCGCGGACCGAAAGCCCGTTCGCAGTGACGAGGTCCACCACTTCGCCATCGACGCGGGTCGCGCTTCCGGCAAGGCGATTGTTCGCGCCGACGAAGCCCGCGACAAAAGGCGTGCGCGGCTGATAGTAGAGTTCCTGCGGCGTGCCGACCTGCTCGAAGCGTCCGGCATTCATCACGGCAACCCGGTCGGACAGCACCAGCGCCTCCGACTGGTCGTGCGTGATGTAGACGAACGTCGTGCCGAAGTCCGCCTGCAGCTGTTTCAACTCGATCTTCATGTGTTCGCGCAGCTTCAGATCGAGCGCGCCCAGCGGCTCGTCCAGCAGGAGCAGCGCGGGTTCGAGCACGAGGCTCCGCGCGATCGCGACGCGCTGCTTCTGCCCGCCGGAAAGCTGGTCGATGCGCTTGTCCTGCGCGCCGGGGAGGCCGACGCGCTTCAGCATGGCGTCGACGCGACTGCCGATCTCGCCGCGCGCGAGACCACGGCGCGCGAGGCCGTAGCCGACGTTCTCGCCGACCGACATCATCGGGAACAGCGCCAGGTGCTGGAACACCATGTTGACCGGACGCCGGTTGGGCGCAACACCGCGCATCGACTGGCCGCCGATGCGCACATCGCCGTCGTCAGGGGCAAGAAACCCCGCGACCATGCGCAGCAGCGTCGTCTTGCCGCAACCCGACGGGCCGAGAATGGAGAAGAAGCTGCCGTGCGCGACGGAGAGGGACAGCGCGTCGACGACCGTGAGCGGGCCGTAGCGCTTGGTGACGCGGTCGACTTCGAGGTCCTGCTGCATCGGTGCCCTGGCGCCCGTCAGCGACGAAAGAACGGCGGCGCGCTGGCGCACGCCGCCGTCGGATCAGGCGGGCCCTTGATCAACGCACCTCAGTGCCCGCACGGCCGCCCGAAGGACACTGACTACCACCGCGGGGGGCAGCGAACGCAGTGAGCGTGGGGGCCGCTCATCTACTTCGCCGCCTTCACGCGGTCGAGCACCTTGCCTTCGATGTCCTCGATGCCGGGCGGCACGGCCGGATACCACTTGACGTTCTTCAGCGCCGCCTCCGGGAAGCTCTTCGCGAACTGGGCTTTCAGCTTCGCATCCATCAGCTGGTCGGCGCCTTTCGAGCCGGTGAAGTTGCCGGCGGATGCGGCGACCTTCGCCGCGATCTCGGGCCGCATGTTGAAGTTGATCCACGCGTACGCCGCGGCGTCGTTGCGCCCTTTCGCCGGCAGGGCGAACGTGTCGATCCAGCCCAGCGCACCGGACTTGGGCGCGATGTACTGGATCTCGGGGTTCTCGCCATTGAGCTTCCAGCCGCCGGTGTCCCACATCATCGCGCCGACGATCTCGCCGGTGCGCGCGCCGTTGAGCAGCTGGTCCTTGTTGTCCCAGAAGAACTTGATGTTGCCCTTGCAGGCGGCGAGCGTCTTGCCGACTTCGTCCATCAGCGCGGCATAGGCCTTGGGATCGTTGTACAGCGCGAACGGGTCCTTGCCGCTCGCAAAGGCAAACGCCAGCAGCGTCGGGCGCTTCAGGCGCATGCTGGTCTTGCCCTTGTACTTGGCGTTGCACAAGTCCGGGTAGTCGGCCATCTGCGCGAGCTTGGTGTTGACGACGAGCCCGTCAGTGCCCCAGATGTGCGGCAACCCGTACACCTGGCCCTTCAACGTCGTGTTCTTCTTCGTGGCGTCGAGCATCGACGGAATGAACAGCTCCGTCTTGATCTTGGTCATGTCCATCGGCTTGTAGATGCCGAATTCCTGCTGCGGGCCGACGATGCGATCCTGCGACGGCTGCGCGAGGTCGAAGCCCGCGCCGCCGGTCGCGCGGAGCTTCGAGATCATCTCCTCGTTGTTGGAGAGCGTGATCTCGACGTCGATCCCGGTCTCTTTCTTGAACTGGGCGAGCACGTCGGCCGGCACGTAGTCGGCCCAGGTGATGAGACGCAGCTTGTTGTCCTGCGCGAACGCGGATGCGGCAAGGCCGAGGGCGAGGAGGCCGACGGCGAGCAACTCGAAGGAACGCTTCATGGAGATCTCCAGATGGAATGGGGTCCGCCCCGTCCGGCCGCTGGCCGGGCCGGGCCGGGCCGGGCCGGCAGACAGCTTACCGCAAGTTCGCCGTGGTGGGTTGCGGCACGCGCGCCCTCACTGCAGACTCGACTTGCGCAGGAAATCGTCACGATCGCCCGAGAGCACCCGGATGTAAACCGGTGCGCCGCCGCGCGCCAGCGACAGCGCAATCGCGGTGCCCGCCGGTCCCGCGCGCCATGTCTGCCGGAAGAACTCGGCGAGGGTTGCGACCCGCTCGCCGCCGACGGCCACCACCTGATCGCCCGGGTGCACGCCTGCGCGCTCAGCGGGCCCGCCGGCGGCAAGCCCATTGACCACGAGGTGGCCGTCACGCTCGGTGGTGTACATACCGAGCCAGGGCCGCGGCGGCTGCGCCGAACGGCCGGTCCGCACGAGGTCGTCGAGAATGGGCTCGAGCAGGTCGACGGGAACAAACATGTTGCCGTCCACGGTATCGTCGCCGACACGCTGTTGCAGCAGCAGCGAGCCCACGCCGACCAGACGGCCGTCCTCGTCGAGCAGCGCCGCGCCGCTCCACTCCGGATGCGGCGGCGTGGTGAAGAGCGCCGTGTCGAGCAGGTATTCCCAGTAGCCGACGAATTCCCGTTTCGCGAACACGGTCGCCTTCAGCGCGTGCGCGCGCCCGCCGTGCCCGACGACATAGACGTCGTCGTCCTCCGCCACGGCCGCCGCCGTCCCGCGCGCGAGCGCCGGCAACCCCAGGCGGCCCAGCGGCAGCACGAGCCCGAAGCCAGTCGCAAAATCGTAGGCCAACGGATGCCCGGCAACGACCGTGCCGTCGTTCGCGGTGAGCCAGACGCGGGCAGCCTCGGTGATCAGGTACCCGATCGTAAGGACGAGGCCGTCGTCGCGGATCACGACACCGTTGCCCGTGCGGTCGGTGCCGAGGATCGAGGCGGTGAACGCGTCATCCGGAATTTCGGCGCGCAGCGCGACCACGCTGGCGAGCGCCGCCTTGAGATCGAAGCCAACCTCCCCCGGCGTCGGCTGCAACGCAGGCGGAAAAGCCCAGCGGGCGGATTCGACCACGGCGGCGTTTTTCTCCGGGACTCAACGCTGCGGGCCGCAAGCGCCCGCATGCAGCGGATGGTACCGGACTCCCGCCGGCGGCGGAACGAGGCCAGCGCAACGGACTGCGATGCGGGATCGCCGGAACTGCGGCAGAATGGTACGGTCGCCATGTTCCCCTCTCTCCTGCGCCTCGGCGCCCTCTGCTCGAACGTGGTTGCCCTCCTGCTCGCCGGCGCGACGCCGGGGTATGCCCAGGTCGCGCCCTCGATGACCGAACGGGCGGGCTATACCGGGCTCTTTGCCGCCGCATCTCGCGGTGATGCCGCCGAAATCGCACGGCTCTCCACTGCAGGGGCCGACATCAGGGCGCGCGACGGCAACGCGCGCACGCCGCTGCACGTCGCCGCGTTCGCATCGCACCGCGACGCGATGCGCGCGCTGGTCCAGGCCGGTGCCGATCCGAACGCGCTCGATGGCGATAGCTACGACATCGTCACCATCGCCGCCGTGGCGAACGAGCTGCCCACGCTGAAGGCGGCACTCGAAGTCGGCTGCAGCGCGAAGAACATCACCAGTCGCTACGACGGCACCGCGCTCATCGCTGCCGCGCACCTCGGCCATGTGGAGGTGGTGCGTGAACTGATCCGCGCCGGCGCCCCGCTCGATCACGTCAACAATCTGGGCTGGACCGCGCTGATCGAATCGATCGTGCTGGGCGACGGCGGACCTCGCCACACCGCAACGCTGGCGGCGCTGGTGGCCGCGGGAGCGAACGTGAATATCGCCGATCGTGGCGGCACGTCGCCTCTCAAGCTCGCGACGAGCCGCGGCTACCTCGAAATGGTCGAACTGCTGGATAAGGCGGGGGCGCGTTAGGGGCGCGTGCGACGACCGGTCAGGCTGGCACTGCGACGGTCGAGGCTGCGGCGGCCCTGCGGCTCTCGCGGTAGGCGCTCCACCACGCGTCGGCGTCAGGCTGGGTCCAGGCGAGCCGGCTGGCCAGACGGTCCAGCGCCTCGATCACCGCCTCCGCGGTCTGGGGCCGGCGCGCCCGGTCCTTTTCCAGACACGTCGCCAGCAGCGCATCGAGCGCCTCCGGTATGCCGGCCACTCCGCTCGCCGACACCCGGGGCGCCGGCGCATGCATGATCTGGTTGGTGATCTCGAGACTGTTGTCGCCTTCGAAAATCGGCTTGCCGGTCAGCAGAAAATAGCCCACCGCCCCCACCGCGTAGATGTCGGAGCGCGCATCGACGTCGGCGGGGTTGAGGATGCGCTCAGGCGCCATGTAGCGCGGCGTGCCCAGGATCTTCAGCTGCTTCGTGATGTCGCGCGTCTGCGCCTGCTCGAGATTCTTGACCAGGCCGAAGTCGAGCAGCTTGACCACGTCGGCCTCGCCGCGGCGGCACAACATCACGTTTTCCGGCTTGACGTCGCGGTGAATCATTCCGCGCAGATGCGCCTCGCGCAACGCCGCGCCCACCTGACGCAGGATGTGGATGGCTCGCCCCGCCGGCACCGGCCCCGAGTGCGCGACCAGCTCGGCCAGCGTCAGGCCGTCCAGATACTCCATAACATAGTAGGGCTGCCCTTCGCGCGTGCGTCCGAAGTCGTAGATCTCGACGGTGTTCGGGTGCAGCAGCTGGCTTGCGAGCTGGACCTCGCGCTCGAAGCGATGGATGAATTCGTCGGTGGCGACCTGCTTCTTCAGGATCTTGATCGCCGTCGGGCGCTTCAACAGCGCGTGCCGGGCGAGATAGATGGTCGCCATCCCGCCTTCGCTGATCTGGCGCTCGAGGGTGTACGAGCCCAGACGCTGCAGGCGGCCGAACTGCCGTTGCAGGCGGGCGAGAGCAGTGGCGGACATCAGGGCTGCGCCCAGCGACAGCACGACGAAACCGCCGATCACCGCGAAGCTGATCCAGAAGAAGCGCAACGCCGCCAACGCCTCGAGCACTGATATTTCCGCGATCACGCCCACATCGTAGGCAGGAAGCCAGCGCCACGCGCCGATGACCTCGTTGCCGTGATAACTGCGATAGGGCGTGGCAACGGCGCCGCGCTGATCGGACTCGAACGTCTTGCCGCGTGCTGCAACCGCCAATGCGGCCGACTGCGTGAGCGCACGCGCGGCCGGCTCAAGCGCCGGCGAGTGTCCCGCCGCCAAGTTGCCGCCCGGATCGCGCACCAGGACCTGAAACGCGGAACTCGCGGCGGCCGCCTCGTTCAGCGCTCCCGCAGCGATGAGCTCCTCGGCAAAGCGCGACGGCGTGAGCATAAGGCCGTCGTCCGAGAACGCATACGCCTCGGCGGTGTTCCCGGGGCGCGCGGCAGAGAAGATCGTCGCGAGCTTGCCGTCAGCTTCCACACCCATGGCCAGAGCGGCCACCGACGGACCGACACCCATGCGAATCGGCGCCAGAAACCACGCGACCGGGCGGCGTTGACCCGACGCGCCCTTGACCGAAAGCTCGGCCTCCGGATAGGGGCGCACGAACTGCGGCGCGCCGTCCAGCGCCAGATCGAGCCGCTGGCGAAAGGCGCCCGACCGCAGCCGCTGCCCGCAAAGCGCGGGATCCTTGGACGCCAGCACGAGGCCCATTCGATCGATGATCCGGAATGCGACGACACCTTGTGTCGACAGCGACGATTGGACCTTGCTGCCAAGTTCCTCGGCCTCGGCCGTGCACCTTCCCGGCGTTGCGCTCTGGCGTTGAGCCTCCGCGGCGAGCCGCGTCGCGCGTTCGACGACCACCGGATCCTTCGCCAACCGTGCGGCCTCGGCGGTATGTTCGCCGACCCAGACGTCCAGCCCCTTCGCCACCGTGCCGAGCAGGGCTTCGAGGCTCGAGATCCGCGTTTCCGCGATCGAATTGCGGACGCCGTTGTAGGCCCAATACCCCAGCCCGATCAGCAGCACGCCCATGATCACCGTCGCCGCATTGCGCCACGTCTCGGTCTCGACCAGGTGGGCGATGATGTTGGGGATCGCGTTGGCCGGCGCCTCGGCATCGCCGGCGCCGATGTCAAGGATCCGCGCTTTCGCGGGCGAGCCTTCGGCCGCGGGCCTGGTTTCGCCGGTCACGCTGTGTCCGCCGTCAGCACCACGACGTGCTCCCATTGCAAGTCGAACCGATTGTGGCCGGCAGTGTCATGCTGCCGCAATCAATGCGTAGCTGCCCCTGGTCGCAGGAAGCACCGATGCCGACGGTGGCAGGTCGCGATCGCCGGCATCGCTGTGCCCAGTATATATACTTTGCCCTGCGCGTTTCCTGGGGCGCAGCTGGCCGCGGGAATGAGCGAAAGTCGCTGCGCCATCGGTGGCGCAGGCGCACATGAATTCACGCACCTGCGCCGCGCTCACGGAAATGGATAGGAGAGACTCCAGCATGCGCATCGGCTTCCTCGGCGTCGGCACCATCTCCACCGCGGTCATCCACGCGATGTC
>CAYGYQ010000014.1:18381-27407 GCA_964354035.1 uncultured Bordetella sp. | reverse complement strand
AAGCTCGACTTCTCGACGATGCGCTGGACGCTGGGCGGCGGGATGGCGGTGCAGGAGGCGGTTGCGGTCAAGTGGAAGGAGGTCACCGGTTGCACGCTCAGCGAAGCCTACGGACTCACCGAGACCTCGCCCGCGGCCACGATCAACCCGCTCGACCTGCCCGCGTACAACGGCTCGATCGGGCTGCCGATCTCGTCGACGGAGATCACGCTGCGCGACGACGCGGGCAAGGACGTCGCGCTCGGCCTGCCGGGGGAAATCTGCATCCGTGGTCCGCAGGTGATGGCGGGCTACTGGAACCGGCCCGACGAAACCGCGAAGGTGATGACCGCCGATGGCTTTTTCATGAGCGGTGACATCGGGGTGATGGACGAGCGGGGCTTCGTGAAGATCGTCGACCGCAAGAAGGACATGATCCTGGTGTCGGGCTTCAACGTTTATCCGAACGAGATCGAGGGCGTTGTCGCCCTCCATCCGGGCGTGCTCGAATGCGCGGCGGTGGGCGTGCCGGACAGGAAGTCGGGTGAAGCGGTAAAGCTTTTCGTGGTCAAGAAGGACGCCAACCTGACCGCGGATGACGTGCTCAAGCACTGCCGCGAGCACCTCACCGGTTACAAGATGCCTCGCGATGTCGAATTCCGGGCGGAGCTGCCGAAGTCCAATGTCGGCAAGATCCTGCGGCGCGAGCTCCGCGACGAGGCGAAAAAGGCCGCGGCGTAAGCAAAATAGCAGGCCGCGATGCTCGCCGAAGCCGTCGTGCTGCCCGACAAGGAGCCCACGCTGCGCGTGGTTCCGATGCCGGCGGACGCCAACCAGCACGGCGACATCTTCGGCGGCTGGGTCATGTCGCAGGTCGACATCGCCGGCGGGGTCGCGGCGGCCCGGCGGGCGCGCGGCCGGGTCGCGACGGTCGCGGTGAACTCCTTTGTTTTCAAGGAGCCGGTCCTGATCGGCGATGTCGTGAGTTTCTTTGCGCAGATCAGGCGGATCGGCCGGACCTCGATCACCGTGGATGTCGAGGTCTACGCGCAGCGCAACCCCTCCGAAGTGATCTGCGTCAAAGTGACTGAGGCGAGCCTGACGTATGTTGCGGTCGGGCCCGACCGGCGGCCTCGACAGCTGCCTCCCGGGTGAGGCTCCCGGCCGGTGTCTTGCCCAAAACGCAACACCGGGCACGGCATGTCGCCTGAGAGTCCGTCCGGTGCGCCCGGAGTCCCTTGACCGGGTGTATATTTTTCCGAAAGCTCGTCAATGGGTCGGGGTTCTGATCTGTCCCCCGGACTGCGCACCGAACCCGTATCCCCTTTGCTCGTGCCCGAGGCCTCGCCTCGTATCCTTTCCCTGAGGAGATCTGCAGTGACTGCTCCCTTTTCCCGTACCAGGATTGCCACTGCCGTGGCCGGCGTCGCGCTGGCCCTTGCGGGAGGACAGGCGTTCGGCTCCGCGTTCGCGCTGGCCGAGCAGAATGTGATGGGGCTCGGCAACGCCTTTGCCGGCGCCGCCGCCACTGCCGAGGACGCGAACACCGTTTGGCACAATCCCGCGGGTCTCGCGCGGCTCAATTTCCCGCAGGTCGAGCAGGCGATCCATGTGATCATCCCGTCGGCCAAGTTCAATAATGCGAACTCGCAGCACGCGCTCGGGCAGCCGCTGGGTGGCTCGGGTGGCGACGCTGGCGGCGCCGCGTTCGTGCCGAACCTGTACGGGTCGATGGCCATCAACGACCAGTGGCACGTCGGGATAGGCGTCAACGTGCCGTTCGGGCTCAAGACGGATTGGGACGATGGCTGGCTCGGTCGTTATCAGGCGTTGAAGTCGGAGATCAAGACGATCAACGTCAACCCGTCGGTGTCCTACAAGGTCACCAAGGAGTTCTGGCTGGGCGCCGGAGCGAACTATCAGCATCTGTCGGCCACGCTCACCAACAACGTCAACTACACGGGGGCGCTGGCGCAGGGGTATCAGACGCCTCCCGTGTCCAGCCTCATCCCCCCGGCGGCGCTGCCCGCCTTGATCGGGGCTACCTCCGGATTGGACTCGTTCTCGAAGGTCACCGGCGACGACTATTCGTGGGGATGGAACGTCGGCCTGATGTACAGTTTCAACGGCGATCCCAACATCGACGTCGGGGCGGCACGAATCGGCCTCGCCTATCGGTCGAAGATCAAATACGACGTTCGAGGCAGCGTGAACCTGTGCAACCCGGTTGCCGCCGGCGCGACGCCTCCTCCCGGCTGCACGCCGCAGACGATTCCGACGCTGACCGGGGCGCTCGCGCCGTTGAACCCTGTCGTCGCCGGAGTCAGTAACAACATCAATACAACCAGGGCGTACAACGGCGGCGTGAGCGTCGACCTCACGATGCCGGACATGGCGTCGCTTTCGTACTACCAGAAGCTCAACGACAAGTGGGACATCCTGGGCGACGTCACGTGGACCGGCTGGAGCAGCATCCCGGAACTGCGGATCGTGCGCACCGACGGCCCTGCTGCCGGCGCGTCTACCGTGCTGCCGGAGAATTTCAAGGACACGTGGCGGTTCTCGGCCGGCTTCAACTACCAGTACAACGAGAAGACCGTGTTGCGGGCGGGCGTCGCCTACGACCAGTCGCCGGTCAACGACATCGACCGCTCGGCGCGGCTGCCCGACAACGACCGGACGTGGCTCACCATCGGCGGCCGGTTCAAGTATTCGACCGCGCTCAACTTCGACGTCGGCGCGGCCTACATCTTTGTCAAGGACGGTTCGGTCGACAATGCGGGCAATCCGGCCAGCATCGCCGCCAACGGCCTCATCAACGGGGACTTCAAGAGCAACGTCGTCGTGGTGTCGGCGCAGGCGAACTATCGGTGGAAGTAGGCTGCACGTAGGCCGCCGGCCGGCATGATGCGCAAGTTGTTGCTCACGTGTTTCGCCCTGTGTTTCGCCGGGGCGGCGTTCGCCGCAGACCTGGGCGGCGTCAAGCTCGCCGACAAGGCCGCGGTAGGCGGGCAGGAGCTCGTACTGAACGGCGCCGGCATCCGCACCCGCGCCGTTTTCAAGGTCTATGTCGGCAGCCTCTACGTGCCGGCCAAGGCAGCGGATCTCGCGGCCGTGCTGGCCAAGGGGCCGCGGCGGATCCAGATGAACCTCTTGCGCGACCTTTCCGCCGACCAGCTCGTCGATGCGCTGAACGACGGGATGAAGGACAACAACACCGCAGCCGAGATGGCGGCGGTGAAGGCGCAGCAGGACCAGCTGACGTCGATCATGAAGGCGTTTGGCGAGGCGAAGGAGGGCAACGTCGTCACGCTCGACTTCGTCGACGGCGCCACGGTGGTCGGTTTCAATGGCGCCGCGCGGGGAACGATTCCCGGCGAGCCGTTCAACAAGGCGCTGACGAAGATCTGGCTCGGGGACAAACCCGTGCAGGCCGACCTCAAGAAGGCAATGCTGGGCGGCTGATTGCATTGGCAGGATCCCCGTGCCGCGGGCCTACGCGCGGCGGGCGCATGCCTCATCCTAAGCCCGCCGCGCGTAGGCCCGCGGCACGGGCACAGGCACGGACTCGGCGGGCACTGCAATTCGCCGGATTCTGGGCTACGCTCTGCCGATGCCGGACTTCTGGCCCTCCTGCGGTTACAGACTGCTGACGACCGGAGCCGACGGCAGGCTCGTCGTCACCGACGACTTCCTGCGCGCGCTGCTGTTGCGGCCTGAGCTCGCGCCGATCCCGGAATCCTGCGCGGCGGAACTCGCGCTGCACGAGAAGCTGCTCGCGGCGCCGCGCGCCACGGTGGCGCAGTCCGAGCTCGCGCCGATGGCCGACGCTGACGTGCGCGAAAACTACACCGTCTGGCTGCGTTTCCGGCAGCGGCTCCTGGACGCATCATCGCTCGAAGCGGCCTATGTAGCGTTGTTCCGCGATGGCGTCGACGTGGCGCCTGTGCTCGTGCACCAGCTGACGGCGATCCTGCTGCGGCACATTCTTGGCGCCGGCGCCGATCCGATCGAGGCGCGCGCCGCCGAGATGCTGTTCCGCCCGCAGAAGATCGCAGTGACCGACGACGG
Organism: uncultured Bordetella sp.; assembly: GCA_964354035.1. Classification (GTDB taxonomy): domain Bacteria; phylum Pseudomonadota; class Gammaproteobacteria; order Burkholderiales; family Casimicrobiaceae; genus CAIWHR01. The sequence continues at coordinate 23,357 of CAYGYQ010000014.1, read as the reverse complement.
CGCGGTGATGGCCGCCGACCTGGCCACGGTCGAGCTATTCGCCACGACCGGTGGTTTTGGCAGCCTGGGCGAGCTGCTGCAGCAGAACCGCACGCCGATGCGCACGGTCGATCTCGACACGCTGGACGCGGCCAACGCCACGGCGTACTGGGGCCGCGACGAACGGCACGATCTGGCGGTGAGCCTGAATCGCGGTCGCCCCGCGCTCGATGCGCTCTGCCGGGTGCTGGAGAAGTGGATCGCGCACTTTCACGGGGTTGCCGTGACGATCCGCCCGCAGAGCGAGATCGACGACCGGCGCTGGGTCTGGCACGTCGGATTGGATGCCGAGGCGAGCGCGCTGCTGAACGACCTGTACAATCGCGCCGACGTCGACGAAACGAGGATGGGACGGCTGCTGTGTCTGTTCGAGCTGACGTTCGCGGATCCCGGCGACATGCGGCCCGCTATTGCCGGCCGTCCCGTCTATCTGGCGATGGCGATGGACGGCGACGGACGATTGAAGCTCAAGCCGCAGAATCTTCTTCTCAACCTGCCGCTCGCGCGGCTGCAGTGAGTCTCGCGGCGATGCCGCAATAAGCACTGGAGTGAAGTCCGTCATGAAGCTCATTTCGTTCCTCGCGGTGGCGCTCGGCGCGACGTCCGTGCTCGCGCAAACGGCACCCGTGCCTGCGCCCGCAGCGGCGGACCCCAAGACGCAAGAGGATGCCGCGCTGGCGTCGCTGGCATGGCTCGAGGGTTGCTGGCGCGGCAGGGCGGGGCCGCGTGAGTTTCGCGAGCATTGGATGCCCCTGCGCGGCAACATTCTCATCGGCACGAGCCACATGGTCGTGAACGGCAAGACGGACGGCTACGAATACTTGCGTATCGAGCCGCGCCCGGATGGCGTCCATTACGTAGCGACACCGGCGGGAAAGAACGAAACGGCATACCGGCTCACCGAGCAAACAGTCGATCGAACCGCGGGCCGCGAAGACGAGATCTTCACGTTCACCAATCCCGCGCTGGATTTCCCGCAGCGGATCGTCTATCGGCGCGCGTCGGAAGGCTGGCTGTACGCCGCGGTGGAGGGAAAGGTCGGTGGCGCCGACCGGCAGGTCACGTATCCGATGCGCCGGATCGATTGTGCATCGGGCGAATTCATCCGGAAGTGACGCCGCGGTTGGCCAGCGCGTCGGCGCGATCGTTGCCCGGATGGCCGTTGTGGCCCTTGACCCAGTGCCACTCCACGGAGTGCTTTGCCGCGAGCGCGTCGAGTTCGCGCCAGAGTTCGGCGTTCTTGACCGGCTTGCGGTCCGCCGTCTTCCATCCGTTCTTCTTCCACGCGTGAATCCAGGTCTGGATCCCGTTCTTCACGTACTGTGAATCGGTATAGATCGCCACCGCGCACTCGCGCTTGAGTGATTCGAGCGCGCGGATCACCGCGGTGAGCTCCATGCGGTTGTTGGTGGTCGCCGGCTCGCCGCCGCAGAGCTCCTTTTCCCGGTCGCGAAAGACGAGCAGCGCGCCCCAGCCGCCGGGGCCGGGGTTTCCCTTGCACGCGCCGTCGGTGTAGATCGTGACTAAGCCGCTCACTCGACGCGCTCTATGCACTGGCGCGCCTGACGCGGTGCGGTGGCGAGACCGTTCTTGGGACGTTCCCAAGCCGGGGTCAGGATGCGCATGCCGAGGACTTTCTTGGTCGCCCGCAGGTAGTACACGCCGCCGCCGATGGGCCACCAGCGGTCGCCCGCCGCCTCGAAGAATCCGCATCGCGCGCGCCACTTTTCGCTGTCGAACGGCGGCACGTAGCAGTCCAGGCCTCCGCCGGCCACCTCGAACCCCAGCAGGGCGAGCCAGTCCTTCAACCGGTACAGCGCGATGAAGCTGCCGTTCCAGGGCGCCGTCTGGCCGCGACCGAAATAGCGCTTGGCGCCGAACAGGCTGAACGGATTGAAGCCGGAGATCACGATCTGCCCCTCGGGTCGCGTCGCGCGGTAGACCTCGCGCAGCAGCTGGTGCGGATCGCTCGCGAACTCGAGCGCGTGCGGCAGCACGATCAGGTCGAGCGCGTTATCGGGAAAAGGCAGCCAGTTCGGATCCGCGAGCAGCTGCGCGGGCGGGGCGAGGTCGACCGTCCAGTGCGACGCGACCCTGCTCTGCGCGAGGAACGGGCAGCCCGGCAACCCGAGCTGAATCGCCTGAAAGCCGAAGATATCGGCGACGGTCCGATCGAACCAGGCTTGCTCGCGGGCAAGCAGATACTGTCCCAGCGGCGTTCTCAACCAGTCGGCGAGCGTCGTTGACAGGCAACCCGCTGCTCCGGAAGATGCGTCCATGCCGGCGATTATCCCCATCCCCGCGTTCAGCGACAACTACATATGGCTTCTGCGCGAGGGTCGCCATGCCGCAGTCGTCGATCCCGGCGACGCGGCGCCGGTGCTCGCGTATCTCGACCGGGAGGAGCTCGCGCTGACGGCGATCCTCACCACGCACCACCATGGCGATCACGTCGGCGGCAACGCGGCGCTGCTCGCGCGCTTTCCTGTGCCGGTGTTCGGCCCCGCGCGGGAGACGATCCCGGGGCGCACGCAGGCGCTCGCCGAGGGCGACGAGATCGCCGTGCCGGGATTGGGCTGGGCCCTCCGGGTGCTGGACATCCCGGGCCACACGGCCGGACACATCGGGTATGTCGGAAGCGACGCGGACGGGGGAATTGCGTTCGTCGGCGACACGCTGTTCGCCGGCGGCTGCGGGCGGCTGTTCGAGGGCACGCCGGCGCAGATGGCGGACTCGCTCGGGAAACTTGCCGCACTTCCGACCGGCACGCGGGTCTACTGTGCGCACGAGTACACGCTGGCGAACCTGCGCTTCGCGCTCGCCGTCGAGCCCGGGAATGTCGCGCTGCAGGCGCGTCTGCGGCGCGACCAGGACCAGCGCGACCGCGGGTTGCCGACGGTGCCGTCGACGGTGGCCGAGGAACGCGCGACGAACCCGTTTCTGCGCGCGGGCGAGCCCGACGTCTTCGCTGCCGCGCAAGCCCGGGCGGGGCGCCCGCTGACGGACGCCGTCGACGCGTTCGCCGTCATACGCGAGTGGAAGAACGGATTTCGCTGACCCGCCGCTCGGGTTGACGCCCGGGCGCGCGGCGCCTACCATCGCCGCACGTTTCCCGGCCTACGACGGATCGAATTGCGTTCAAGCTTTCCGCTGCTTTTCGCTATTGCGCTCGCGGTGCTCCTTGCCGCGTGTGCGACGCCGGCTCCGCCCCCTGAGGCACCGCTTCCCGTGATGGCGGTGCCGGCGGCGCCGCCCGAACCCGCCGTCGTCGCGCCCCCCGTCGTCGCCACCGCTGCCCCTGCCGTCGCCGCGCCCGCCGAGCTCGAGCCGCTGCCACCGCCCGCCGAGGATCTCTGGGTGCGCATCCGCCGCGGCTTCGCGATGCCGGATATCGACCATGCCCTGGTCGCCAAATGGGAGCAGTGGTATTCGTCGCGTCCCGACTACGTTGCGCGCATGATCGAGCGCAGCCGGCGGTACCTGTACTACATCGTCGTCGAGGTGGAAGAACGCGGAATGCCGCTGGAGATCGCGCTCCTGCCGATGGTCGAGAGCGCGTTCAACCCGAATGCCGTGTCGGTGGCCCGGGCGTCCGGGATCTGGCAATTCATGCCGGCGACCGGCAAGCACTACGGGCTAAAGCAGAATTTCTGGTTCGATTCCCGGCGCGACGTCGTCGCCGCGACCGAAGGCGCGCTCACCTACCTGCAGAAGCTCCACGGCGACTTCAGCGACTGGCAGCTCGCACTCGCCGGCTACAACTGGGGTGAAGGCAACGTCGCCCGGGCCATCGCGAAGAACCAGAAGATGGGCCTCCCGACCGGCTATGCCGATCTCAAGATGCCGGACGAGACGCGCAATTACCTGCCGAAGCTGCAGGCGCTCAAGAACATCGTCCGCGACCCCGAGAAATTCGGGCTCGAAATTGACGACATCCCGGATGCGCCGTACTTCGCCGTGGTCACGATGGCGCGAAAGATCGACGTGAAAATGGCGGCCAAGCTGGCCGAGATGTCCGTCGACGAATTCCAGTATCTCAATCCGCAGCACAATCGGCCGGTCATCGCCGGCTCCGACGAATACACGATTCTTCTGCCGATCGACCAAGCGGAAGTGTTTGCCGCAAAGCTGGAGCTGGCGGACCAGCCGCTGGTGTCGTGGCAGGCCTACCGGATGCGCAATGGCGAAACGCTGGCTCAGGTCGCGGGCCGATTCGGTATGGAGGTCGATGTGTTGCGGGCGGTCAACGGCATCGGCGCGAAGGCGAAGGTTCCGGCCGGTCATGCGCTGCTTGTCCCGACGCAGGGGCCCGCCGGGGCGGCCGCGGAGACGCTGGCGCAGACCGTGTTCACGACGGTTCCGCAGGGCCGCACGTTCTACTATCGGGTGAGCCGCGGCGATACGCTCACCGGGATCGCCGCCCGCTACGCGGTGGCGCCTGCGGACCTGCGGCGCTGGAACGGGCTCGGCCAGAACCAGAGCGTCGTCGCTGCCGGGCAGACGTTGCGCATCACGAGCGATCTCGCGCCGGCCGCGAGCAAGGGCAAGCGCGCGGGTGGAACCCGGGTGACGAAGGCCGCGGCCAAGACCAAGGGCCCGGCAGCGAAACCAGCCGTCGTGCGGAAGGATGCTCCGGTCGCCAAGACAGGGGTAGCGCCGGGCGGCTGACGTCACGCGGGAGCGCCGGGCTCCGCCCGGCCCGAGCGGACGCGCCAATGAAAACAGGCGACGCATCGCGCCGCCTGTTCTGTGGATCGCCGCCAATCGGGGGCGAACCTGCTGCCGCGGAAGTCCTACTTCTTTGCGGCCTTCTTCTTGGTCGCCTTCTTCTTGGGGGCGGCCTTCTTCTTGGTCGCTTTCTTCGCGGCCTTCTTCTTGGGGGCGGCCTTCTTCTTGGTCGCTTTCTTCTTCGTCGTCTTCTTTGCGGCCTTCTTCTT
>CAYGYQ010000014.1:15880-18281 GCA_964354035.1 uncultured Bordetella sp. | reverse complement strand
CTTCTTTGCGGCCTTCTTCTTCGTCGTCTTCTTTGCGGCCTTCTTCTTCGTCGTCTTCTTTGCCGCCTTCTTCTTGGGGGCGGCCTTCTTCTTCGTGGTCGCCTTCTTCGCCGCCTTCTTCTTCGGCGCCGCTTTCTTCTTCGCTACCTTCTTCTTGGTCGCTTTCTTCTTGGTCGCTTTCTTGGGCGCCGGGGCCGCAGCGGCCGGCGTCATCATCGACATCATGTCAGCCATTTTGTTTCTCCTGTCTGAGTTACTGTAGCTGTTATGGTGCTTCTGCTTCGGCGCAAGCGGCGCTGGGGCTGTCGGTGAAAACTGCAAGCTCTTGACAAACCCACTGCTACCTGCTGCCTGAATTCTAGCCACATTTTGTTGAATTGCAAGATTTCTCCGCCGATTCCTGGCGTTGCATGCGCGACTGTTGCGAATTCGCACAGGCAAAAAAGCGGCGTCTGCGCCCCGTCCGGCGCGTTGCGGAAATGCGCTTACGGCAGCAGCGATTCGTGCGCGAAAAGATCTTCGACGCGTTCGCGCGGCCGGCAAAGATGAGCACGATCGCCATCGACGACGACCTCGCAGGCGCGCGGGCGCGAATTGTAGTTGGAGCTCATCACGAAGCCATAGGCGCCGGCGGCGCGCACGGCGAGGAGATCGCCCTCGGCCAGCGCGAGCAGGCGGTCGCGGGCGAGGAAATCGCCGCTCTCGCACACCGGTCCGACAATCTGCCAGCGGCGCGCCGGCCCCGCGCGCGGGCGCACCGGCTCAACGGCATGCCAGGCGTCGTAGAGCGCGGGCCGGAGCAGGTCGTTCATCGCCGCGTCGACGATCGCGAAATCGTGACCGGCTCCAGGCTTGAGGTAGACGACGCGCGTCAGCAGCACGCCGGCCGCGCCAACCAGGAACCGGCCCGGTTCGAATACGAGTTCCTGCCGCCGCGATCCCAGCGCCTGGCGGACGGCGAGCGCATACGCGTACGGATCGATGGTTTCCTCGTCGCGGTAGCGCACGCCGAGGCCGCCACCGAGGTCGACGTGGGAGAGCGCGATCCCGTCGGCCTCGAGCCGATCGACAAGGCCGAACATCTTCTCGGCCGCCTCGACGCAGGCGGAAAGATCGGTGATCTGGGAGCCAATGTGGCAGTCGACGCCCCGGACTTCGACGAACGGCAGACCGGCGGCGCGCCGATAGAGGTCGAGCGCATCGTCGAAGGCGACGCCGAACTTGCTGTCCTTGAGCCCGGTCGCAATGTACGGGTGCGTCTTCGGATCGACGTCCGGGTTTACCCGCAGCGAAACGGGAGCGACGCGGCCCGCGCGGCCGGCGACGGCGTTCAGCATTTCGAGTTCGGCTGCCGACTCGACGTTGAAGCAGCGGATGCCCGCCGTCAACGCGGCCTCCATGTCGGGCGCCGTCTTGCCGACCCCGGAGAAGACGACCCGTGCGGGATCGCCGCCGGCGGCAATGACCCGCGCGAGTTCCCCGCCGGAGACGATGTCGAAGCCGCTCCCGAGGCGGGCCAGAATGTTCAGTACAGCGAGATTGGAATTCGCCTTGACCGCATAGCACACCAGGTGGGGCACGCCTTCGAACGCCGCGTCGAAGGCCCGGTATCCAGCCTCGAGCGCTGCGCGCGAGTAGACGTAGCAGGGCGTGCCGAAGCGTTCGGCGATGCCGGACAACGGGACTCCCTCCGCATGCAGCTCGCCGGCGACCACGGCAAACACGTTCACGGCTTGCGTTCGGATGGCTGCGGCACGGGCGCGGCCGGTGGTGCTGCGCTCGACGCCTCGGGCAATTCGGATGACGGCGTGCCAGGCGCGGTGGCAGGCGGTGACGGGAGCTTCAAGGCGCCCTTCACGCCACAGGCCGCGAGCGGCACGATGCCGAGCGCCGCCGCCACGGCCAGCCCGATGGCGGCACGACGAATCCGGGCGCTGAAATCACGTAACATCGGGGCAGAATCGTAACAGGGAAAATGTTCCCAGTCCGCAATTCGGAGCGACCATGATCACCGAGAGCGAATTCATCGCCGCCGCCGACCGTACGCTCGCGGGCATCGGGGCGGCGCTCGACGCGGCCGTGGCGCGCTCCGATGTCGACCTCGACTGGGGCCTCAACGACGGCATTCTGCAAATCGAGTGCGACGATGGCAGCAAGCTCATCGTGAACCGCCATGTGCCCAACCGCGAGATCTGGGTGGCGGCCCGGTCCGGAGGCTTTCACTTTCGGCCCCGCGACGGGCGGTGGCGCGATACGCGATCGGGCGAGGAGCTCGGGGCCGCGCTCGCCGCGCTGGTGGAGGCGCAGGCGGGGCTGACGATGGCGCTGCCGGCGCTCGTCGCACCGGCGACATAGTGCGTGCTCGTAGGCGCGGGCTTGCCCGCGCTAGGCCTCCAACAGC
>CAYGYQ010000014.1:0-15780 GCA_964354035.1 uncultured Bordetella sp. | reverse complement strand
GCGACATAGTGCGTGCTCGTAGGCGCGGGCTTGCCCGCGCTAGGCCTCCAACAGCGCGGTCCAGTCGTCGAGTGCCAACCGGGCCACGGATGAACCCGGAAACAGTCCTTCGACCAGGCTCCAGAACCGGCGCGAATGATTGAGCTCGACCAGGTGCGCGACTTCGTGCGCGACGATGTAGAGCGCGAGTTCGGGCGGCAGCTGCACCAGCCGCCAATTGAGCCGGATCACGCCCTTCTGGTTGCAGTTCCCCCATTCCGACCGGGCGTTGGACAGCTTGACGACGGGGATCGTCGACGTGATGCGCGCTGCGTATTCGGTTACGCGCGGGTGGAGCTGGCGCAGGGCTTCCTCGCGCAGCCAGCGGGCGACGAAGGCGGCGACCTGCCGTTCATCCTCTCCGGCGGGGTGGCGCACCGTGAGGTTGAGGAGGTCCGCCGCGATTTCCCGCGTGCGCGCCGTGTGCACGGCAAGCGCCAGTTCGCGGCCCCGGAAGAGGATGGGCGCGCCGGTCTTCCATTCCCGGGGCAGGACGTCGCGCCGTCGCGCGCGCCATTCGGCCAGCGAACGCAGGATCCATGCGCCGCGCTCGGTCAACGTGGCGTCGATCTCGCGTATCGTCACCCAGCGCGGCGCGCGGACGGTGAGGCCGGACAAGCCGATCTGCATGCCGATCGAGCGCCGCCGCGCGCGCACCAGCCGGTAGTCGACGCTCTCGCCGCCAAGCACGATTCGGCGTGCAGCGCCCTCGCCGCCTCCTCCCGCGGGCGGGCCGCCGAGAATGTCCCGCAGACGCAGCAGGGCTTTCATGGGTCGCGCGTCGGGTCTCCGAGCCGCACCACTTCGGCCTCGATCCACGTCTCGGCCTCGCGCATCAGCGTCTGCGCATCCTTGCCGTCCGGCGGAATCGGCGCGCCGAACGAGATCGTCACGGTTCCGGGCCGCTTTCCGAAAACGCCCTTCGGCCACAGGTAGCCGGCGTTGTGCGCGACCGGCAATATCGGCACGCCGAGCTCGATGGCGAGCCTGGCACCGCCGGTCTTGTACTTGGACCGGGTGCCCGCGCGGATCCGCGTGCCTTCCGGATAGATGACGATCCAGAACCCCTGCCTGAACCGCTCGCGGCCCTGCGCCGCGATCTGGTGCATGGCGTCGGTGCCGGCCTTGCGGTCGATGGTGATGGGGGATGCGAGGGCGAAGCCCCAGCCGAAGAAAGGGATGGACAAGAGCTCCTTCTTGGCGACGTACGCGAGCGGCGGGAAGAACAGCGTGAGCGCAAGCGTCTCCCAGGTGGAGCTGTGCTTCGACAGCACGATGTGGGGCGTCGACGGAATGTTTTCGGCACCGATGACGCAATGGCGGATGCCGCAGATCCAGCGCGCGCCCCGGAGATTGGTGTGGCACCACGACGCCGCGATGCGGTACATGGGCACGCGCGGCAGCCAGAACAGCAGCACCATCACCGCCGCGTAGACCGGCGTGACCGCCAGCTGAAAGAGCAGAAAGACGAGCGCGCGCACCCCGCCCATCACTCGTCGGCGAGCAGCGCCGACGCGGCGAACGCCAGATCGGGATAGATCACCGTATGCTTGGGAAAATTGCCGGCGCGCAACGTCTTCTCGCCCTTGCCCGTCAGGACGAGTATCGGCTGCGCGCCGACGGCAGCGGCGGCCGCGAGGTCGCGCAGGGAATCGCCGACGCAGGGTACCCCGGTCATGTCGACCCCGTAGCGAACGCCGATTTCCCGCAGCATGCCGGTCTTCGGCTTGCGGCACTCGCATTGCGAATCCCCGGTGTGGGGGCAGTAGAACACCGCGTCGACCCGCCCCCCGGCGAGCGCCAGCGCCCGGTGCATCTTGTCGTGGATCGCGTTCAGCGTTCCCATGTCGAAGAGCCCGCGGCCGATCCCCGACTGGTTCGTCGCGACGACGACGCGAAAGCCCGCGTGATTGAGCCGCGCGATGGCCTCGAGGCTGCCCGGAATCGGTCGCCACTCGTCGGGCGACTTGATGAAGCGTTCGCTGTCGTGGTTGATCACGCCATCGCGATCGAGCACGATCAGCTTGATGGCCCGCGTGGGCGTGACGGCTTCGGAGGCAAGCTGGACCATGGTTCGCTCAGGTTGCCAGCTTCGAGATGTCCGCGGCGCGATTCATCGTCTGCGCCACGCCGCGCAGCAGCGCGAGCCGGTTCGCGCGGATGGCCGGATCGTCGGCCATGACCAGCACGTCGTCGAAGAACCGGTCGACGGCCGGCTTGGCTCCGGCCAGCGCCAGCAGCGCGCCGGCAAAATCGCCTGCCGCACAATGGTCGTCGACGATCGGCTGGAGTTTCTGGAAGGCGAGGTAGAGATCGTGCTCGGCGCCATCGGCGAGGCGGGCGCGATCGACGGCGACGGCTGCTTCGCCGCCGGACTTCCGCAGGATGTTGACGATCCGCTTGTTGGCTGCGGCGAGCGCCCCTGCTTCCGGCAGGTCGGCGAAGGCCCTGACCGCCGCGCATTGCGCCGGCACGAGATCGAGGCGCGCGGGACGCTGGCAGAGCACTGCCTCGACCTGGCTCGCCGAGTAGCCGGCATCGCGCAGGTATCCGCGCAGGCGCTCGAAGATGAAGTTCTCGAGATCGCTACCGGCATCCTTGACCGCCGGAACGCCGCTGAACGCGTCGAACGCGGCGGCAACGAGTTCCGGGAGGACCAGTGCCAGCTTCTCCTCGACGAGAATGCGGATCGTGCCGATCGCGTGGCGGCGCAGGCCGAACGGATCCTTCTCTCCGGTGGGCTGCGCGCCGATGCCGAACATTCCGGCGAGCGTCTCCAGCTTGTCGGCGAGTGCCACCGCCTGCGCGACCGGCCCGCCCGGCAGCGCATCGCCGGCGAAGCGCGGCCAGTAGTGCTGCTCGATGGCCGCCGCGACCGTTTCCGGCTCGCCATCGTGCAGGGCGTAATAGCGCCCCATGAGTCCCTGCAGTTCCGGGAACTCGCCGACCATGTCGGTCGTGAGATCGGCCTTGGCAAGCTCGGCGGCGCGGATGCTCTGGCCGCGATCCGCGCCGAGCCGTGCCGCGATCTCGCCCGCCAGTCGCGCGAGCCGCGACACCCGCTCCCGCTGGCTGCCGAGCTTGTGGTGATAGACGACCGCCGCGAGTTTCGGCAAGCGCGCCTCGAGCTTCGTCTTGCGGTCCTGGTCGAAGAAGAACCGCGCATCCGCGAGCCGCGCACGCAGCACGCGCTCGTTGCCCTGGATGATCGCGCCGGGCGCGGTCGTGGCCACGTTGCTGACGACGAGAAAGCGGCGCAGGAGCTTGCCGTCCGCCCCGGCCAGCGCGAAGTATTTCTGATTCTGCTGCATCGTCAGGATCAGGCACTCCTGCGGGACCGTCAGGAACTCCCGCTCGAACGCGCCTTCGTACACCGCGGGCCATTCGACCAGCCCGGTCACCTCGTCCAGCAGCGCCTCCGGCATGATGACGGTCGCGCCCGTGGCGGCATGGGTGAGCCCGGCGGCGATCGCGGCGCGGCGTTCGGCGAACCCGGCGATCACCTTGCCCTCGGCGCGCAAGGTTTCCTCGTAGGCGTCCGCGGATGCAACCAGGATGCCATCGTGACTCAGGAACCGATGTCCTCCCGTGAGCCGATCTGCCGCGAGGCCGAGCGCCGTCACCGGGACCACGTCCGCGCCGTGCAACGCGAGCAGCCGGTGCGCCGGGCGGACGAACCTGACATCGTTGTAATAGCCCCCGGCGCCGGCATAGCTCATCACCTTCGGGATCGGCAGCTGCTCGAGCGTTTCGGTAAGGGCCTCCTGCAAGCCGCGCTCGAGCGCCTGGCCCCTGGCGAGGCGGTGCAGATAGACATACTCGGCCTTGCCGTCGGAGGCGACGCGAATGCGGTCGGTCCCGTCCTGCGCGTCGAGCGTCGCGGTGGCGAGGCCGGGGCGCCCGAGTCCCGCGAGTTTCCTCTTCAACGCTTCCGACGGCTGGCCCGCCGCATCGCGCGCGACCTTCACCGGCATCAGCTTGTCGACGACCTCCGTGTCCGATGCGACCGCCACGACTTTCGTGATCGAGACGGCCAGCCGCCGCGGCGTGGCAAACGGGGCGATCGCGCTTGCGGGCGTCAGGAACCCGCGACTGCGCAAACCCGCGACCAGGCCGTCGGCAAAGGATTCCCCGAGCCGGCGCAGCGCCTTCGGCGGCAGTTCCTCGGTGAGCAGCTCGACCACCAGCGTGGCGGGATGGCTCATGCCGCTCGCACCCGGTGCTCGTCGGCCAGCATGGGGAAGCCGAGCGCCGCGCGCGAGTCGACGTACGCCTGCGCGACCAGCCGGGACAGCGTCCGGATCCGGCCGATGTACGCGGCGCGCTCGGTTACCGAGATCGCGCCGCGCGCATCGAGCAGGTTGAACGTGTGCGCGGCCTTGAGGATCATCTCGTAACCGGGCAGCGCCAGCGGCACCTCCAGCAGCCGCTTGGCCTCGGACTCGAAGAACGCGAACAGCTCGAAGAGCTTCGGCGCATTCGACTGCTCGAAATTATAGGTGGACTGCTCGACCTCGTTCTGGTGATAGACATCGTGGTACGTGAGCTCCCGGCGCGTCCCGTCCTCGCTCGATGCGGCCCAGACGAGGTCGAAAACGTTCTCCTTGCCCTGCAGGTACATCGCCAGGCGCTCGAGCCCGTAGGTGATCTCGCCGGTGATCGGATTGCAGTCGATGCCACCGGCCTGCTGGAAATACGTGAACTGGGTCACTTCCATGCCGTTCAGCCAGACCTCCCAGCCCAAACCCCACGCGCCGAGCGTCGGGTTCTCCCAGTCGTCCTCGACGAAGCGGATGTCGTTTTGCGCGAGATCGAAGCCAAGCGCGGCGAGTGATCCGAGGTAGCGGTCGAGGATGTCGGCAGGCGAGGGCTTGAGCACCACCTGGAACTGGTAATAGTGCTGCATCCGGTTGGGGTTCTCGCCGTAGCGACCGTCCCGCGGGCGCCGCGACGGCTGCACATACGCGGCGCGCCACGGCTCGGGACCCAGCGCGCGCAGGAACGTGGCCGTGTGCGACGTACCGGCGCCGACCTCCATGTCGTATGGCTGCAGCAATGCGCAACCCTGCCGGTCCCAGTAGTCCTGGAGCCTTAGGATGATCTGCTGAAAGGTGGGCATCGAAGCGGACGGGGGTCGGTCGGGCATCGCGCATTTTACCGGCATCGCCCCGGTGGGCGGGCAGATAGAATCAGGCGGCGTGTTTTCCGGCGTGGCGGGAGCGCAGAATCGCGGTGGCGAAAAGCGCGAGGGCAAGGGCGTTGGCGACGGCATCGCCCCAGCGCACGTAGGGTGTCAATCCCTGACGGCCGGTGACTTCCACCTCGAGGATGCCGCGCGTGAACCAGGGCAGACGCGCGATCTCGCGGCCATCGTGGGCGATCGCCGACGTGATTCCCGTATTCGTCGCGCGCAGCAGCGGACGACCGGTCTCGAGCGCGCGCATTGCCGCGATCTGATGGTGCTGGTATGCGGCCAGCGAGCGGCCGTACCAGGCATCGTTGGTGACGTTGACGAGCAGCGTCGCGTCGCCTGCCTGCCGCCTGATCTCCGCGCCGAACGCGTCCTCGTAGCAGATGTTGACCGCGACGCGCTGGCCGGCGACGTGGAGCGCCGGCGGGTCGGGGTCGCCCGAGGCCTGGCTCGCGAGCGGAATCGACAGGACGCTGCGGATGAACCAGCCGACGAGGGGCTCCAGCGGAATCGTCTCGCCGAACGGGACCAGGTGGCGCTTGCGATAGAGCTGGGATTGCGCCGCCCCGACGCTGACGACGCTGTTGTAGTAGCGCGGCCCGCCCCCCGTGACGAGCGGAGGCTCCACGGTGAACATGCCGACGAGGGCATCGCCATCCCGCGCCGCCACGACCTCCTGCATGCGCCGCAGCACGCTGTCCGGCACCTCGTCCGCGAACACCGGGAATGCACTCTCGGGCAGCACGACGAGCCGCCCGCGACTCGCGCCGACGAGTCGGAGGTAGAGGTCGAAGGTCGTGCGGCGGAAATCGGGGTCGAACTTCAGGTCCTGGGTGACGTTGCCCTGAACGAGCGACACCGCAACCGGCGTGCCGGACGGGACTGTCCATTCGACGCGCGCCAGCGCGGCGCCTCCCGCGAACACGGCGGCGATCGCGGCGAGCAGGAACGCAGCGCGCGTCCTGGCCGCAACCGCGAGGGCGTCGACGAAGAGCGCGAGTGACGCGGCCACGGCAGCGATCGCGAGCGTGACCAGGAATGCGCCGCCGACGGGCGCGTACCCGGCCAACGGATTTCGAGCAGTCTCTCCCAGCGCCGCATAGCCGAGCGAGAGCCACGGGAAGCCCGTGAACACGACGCTGCGCGCCCACTCGGCAAGGGTCCAGGCCGCGGCGGCCGCGACGGCGCGCTGCCACGATCCCGGCTCCGTCCAGCGCGCAGCCGCCCATCCCGCCGCCGCCGGATACAGCGCGAGGAAGGCGCAGAAGCCGCCGGTGGCCACGCCCGCAAGCGGGAGCGGCATGCCGCCGAACGTATTGAGGGCGATGAAGACCCACGATGCGCCGGCGCCGAACAGCCCCAGCCCGAACGCGAAGCCGGTCGCCGCCGCAGACCGCGCCGACGCGGCGCCCTGCCAGAGCACGAGGAGCAGCGCCAGCGTGACGATCGGCAGCGCCGCGAGACCGAACGGCGCGAAACCGAACACGGTCGCCGCACCGGCGGCGAGCGCGAGGGACGAACGCAGCGCCCCTGCGGGCGTCATGCGTGGATTGCGGCGGGCGCCGATGCGACGGCCACCGTCAGCGCCCGCGCGACGGCGATGCGGCGTCCGCGCCGGCTTCCGGGTTGCCCGCCAGCGGCTCGATCTGCAACGTATAGATCCGACGGCTGTCCGCGCGGATGACCCGGAAGCGGAAGTCCCCGATGTTCGCCGTCTCGCCGCGCTTGGGCAGGCGGCCGAACGCCTGCAGCACTAGCCCGCCCACCGTGTCGAACTCGTCGTCGGCGAAGTCGGTGCCGAAGTGCGCGTTGAAATCGCCGATCTCGGTCTGCGCCTTCACCCGATGGCGACCGTTCGCCTCGGCGATGATGTTGTCCTCGCTCTCGTCGAAGTCGTACTCGTCCTCGATGTCCCCGACGATCTGCTCCAGCACGTCCTCGATCGTGACCAGCCCCGACACGCCGCCGTACTCGTCGACGACGATCGCGATGTGGTTGCGGTTGGCGCGGAAATCGCGCAGGAGAACGTTCAGGCGCTTCGACTCGGGCACGAACACGACGGGCCGCAGCGTCTCCCTGAGGTCGAAGCTGTCGGGGTTCCGATAGTAGAGGAGCAGCTCCTTCGCGAGCAGGATGCCGACGATGTCGTCCTTGTTCTCGCCGATCACCGGGAATCGGGAGTGCTTGGTCTCGAGGACCAGCGGCAGGAACTCCTCCGGCGCGTCGTCGATCGAGACGACGTCCATCTGGGCGCGCGGGATCATGATGTCGCGCACGGTCATCTCGGACACCTGCAACACGCCCTCGATCATCGACAGCGCGTCGGCGTCGAGGAGCTTGTGCTCGAATGCGCCGTGCAGGAGCTCGAGCAGCTCGTCGCGGTCCTCGGGCTCGCGGGTGAGGAATGCGGACAGCCGCTCGAGCAGCGTGGGCTTGCCGGGCTTGTCGCCGCGCTCGTCGTTCATCGGGGAGTGATGGCGTAAGGGTCGGCCACGCCGAGGGCGGCGAGAATCGTGATCTCGCGCGCTTCCATGGTGCGCGCGGCGCGGACGGTGTCGTGGTCGTAACCCTGAAGGTGGAGCATGCCATGGACGACGAGGTGCGCGCAGTGATCGGCAAGCGTCTTGCCTTGGGCCCGCGCTTCCTCGCGCACCACAGGGGCGCAAAGCACGATGTCGCCTTCGATTCGCGCCGACCCATCGTAGGCGAAGGCGAGCACGTTCGTGGCGTACTCCTTGCCGCGGAAGTGCGCGTTCAACGTTTGGCCTTCGCGCTTGCCGACGAAGCGCAGCGTCACCGTCGCCGCACCCTCCGCGGCCGCTTTCGCCCAGCGCCGCAGCGCGGCGGGCGCAGGAAGTGCGGTGGGCGCCACCCCATACTGGACAGCGAGCGACAGCCGAGGCTTGGACGCATTCACTTGTCCCCACCCCCCTTCCGGCTCTCGATGTCGCGCTCGTACGCGCCGATGATCTTCTGCACCAGCGGATGGCGGACGACGTCCGCGCTCGTGAACCGCGTGAACGCGATGCCGCGCACGCCGGCCAGGATGCGGTCGGCCTCGACCAGCCCGCTCTTCTGGCCGCGCGCGAGGTCGATCTGCGTCACGTCGCCGGTGATGACGGACTTGGTGCCGAAGCCGATGCGGGTCAGGAACATCTTCATCTGCTCCGGCGTCGTATTCTGCGCCTCGTCCAGGATGATGAACGAGTGGTTGAGCGTGCGCCCGCGCATGTACGCGAGAGGAGCGATCTCGATGGTTCCCCGCTCGAAGAGCTTGCCGGTCTTGTCGAAGCCCATCAGGTCGTACAGCGCGTCGTAGAGGGGGCGCAAGTACGGATCGACCTTCTGCGCGAGGTCGCCGGGCAGAAAACCCAGGCGCTCGCCGGCCTCGACCGCGGGTCGGACCAGCACCAGCCGCTTGACCGCATCGCGCTCGAGCGCGTCGACTGCGCAGGCCACGGCGAGATACGTCTTGCCGGTGCCGGCCGGGCCGATGCCGAAGGTGATGTCGTGGTCGTGGATGTGCTTGAGGTAGAGCGTCTGGTTGGGCGTGCGGCCGTGCAGATCGGCGCGGCGCGTGCGCAGCCTCGCCCCCTCGTCCTCGCCGGCCGTGGCCGGAGAATCCGCCGCCCGCTGGGTCGTGAGCTCGATCAGGCCGAGCTGGATGTCGTCGAGCGACAGCGTCTTGCCGACATGCGCATAGAAGCGGCGCACGGCCTGCTCCGCGAGCTTCGTCTGCGCCGGCGGGCCGTCCAGCGTGAACGTGCCGCCGCGGTGCGCGATGGACACGTCGAGCGCGGCCTCGATCTGGCGCAGGTTCGCATCGAGCGGACCGCAGAGGTTCGCGAGCGCGTGATTGTCGAGCGGAGCGAGCGTCATCTCCAGCCGCTCGCGCCGAGCCACCGTCGGATCCCGTCGCGGCCGCGCCTGGTCAGACACCTTGTCGCACCATCGGCGCCTTGAGCGCCTCGTCGAGCGTGCCCGCGACTTCGAGGAGGTGCGCGCGCGTGACTGCGTCGCGCGTGCCGCTGGCGGCGGCCATTCTGGTTTGCGCCGCGAGGAATCTTGCCTCCTTGCGGAACAGGGCGATGGCGTCGGATGGCGTGGCCGGCGACGGACGCGTGAGGACGGTCGCGATGCGACGCAGGTGCTCGCGCTGCAGGTCGCGGCGCGGCCCGGGGATCGAGCCGCCGGCCTTCAGCTCGCTCCAGATCGAGACGCGCAGCGCGGCGAAGAGCTCATCCAGGGTCAACGCCTGGTCGGTCGCGCTGACCTTGATCTCGGAGTCGAGCAGGCGCGCGAGCACGGCGTCGCTCAACAGCTGGCCCAGTACGCCGGTCTGCAGCGCGAGCACGCGGTTGCGCAGGCTGAAATCGGGACTGAAGCCGGTGGCCTGGGTGTCTCCCAACCCGACGTCAAGATAGTCGACCCCCATGCTGCGCAGGAACTCGGGCTTGAAGCGGAAGCTGTCCACGGCGAAGATGCCCGTGGCGATGAGGTCGAGCGCGGCGCGTTGCTTGTCGAGCGGCACGGGCGTCAGCGGCAGGTTCGGCGTTCCGGAATAGTCGCGGACGTAATGGACCCCGCCGACATATTTCGCGGTCTGTGCGGCAGCCCGGCGGATCTGCCGCAAGCCGGCATCGAAGCTGCGCCGCAGGACATCGTACGATTCCCCCGGCTTGAGTGTCTTCGCTTGCAGCCGCTGCCACAGTTCCTGCGAGAGCACGAGCCTTTTCCGAAGATAGAGCAGCGGGTCGGAGCCCAGATCGAACCGGCTCGCGTCGGGGTCGAGGCCCGCGATCGCTTCCTCGTCGGACGAGAACGCGAGCAGCGGATCCGTCGTGCCGCGCGCAGCGATCTGCGCGAGCTCGATGTTCTCGGTCTGCCTTGGCAGCGGGCGGTACGCGTACTCGATCGCCCAGTAGTCGTAGGGACCGATCGTCGGCTCGAAATACATGCCCTGCGCTTCGCCGTTCGCCGCGATGTTGATCGGAGTGTAGTCCATCACCGAGCCGGCGATGCCGTGTTCGCGGGTCCAGGCCGGGTCCGCGAGCTTCGCCAGCGGATAGACGGTGGACGCGCGGAAGTTGTGGCGCAGGCCGAGCGTGTGGCCCACCTCGTGCATCACGACGGCCTTGAGCGCGGCGTTGACGAAGGCATCGGCTTCGGGGCTGCCGGGGTCGATCTCGCCGCGCTCGGCGAGCAGCTCGAGACCGAACTGCATCTCGGCCAGGGCTTCCGCGGCAAACGTGCAGCGGCTGCCATCGAGGCCGAGGGATGCCTTGTACGCGTCGAACGCCGGCCAGGCGGACGGCGCCTGCTCCGTGATGAAGGTGCGCTGGATTCGCGACCACGCTTCGGGAATGGCAACCTGCGCATTCAGGATTTCGCCGGTGCGCGGGTCGACCGTCTTGGGGCCGATCGCGAAACCCGCGTCGGTGGAGACGAACCAGCGCACCGTCGAGTGACGGGCGTCGAAGGTGTCGACCGTCCCCTCCGGATCCTGCTGCCTGACGACGATCGCGTCCTTGAAGCCGGCCGCCTCGAAGGCCTTGTTCCATTCGAGGATGCCGTCGCGCACCGCGGCGCGATACGGCTCGGGGACCGTGCGGTCGATCCAGAAGACGATCGGTTCCTTCGGCTCGGACGGCGTTGCGCCCGGATCCTTCTGCTCGAGCCGCCAGCGATTGACATAGTGCGTCTTGGCCGTGAACTTCGCGTCGGAGGAAAAATCCCAGACCTGGCTGTCGAAGTGCCCGATGCGGGGATCCGCTCGGCGCGCTGCCATCGGTTCCGGGAGCCTGGCGAAGTTGTAGGTGTAGCCGAGGAACAGGCTGCGGCCGTCGGGCAGCGTGGAGAACCGCGGGAGCGGGTTCGGCGACGGCGTCGCCGTGGGCGCCGGCGGCAGCGTGGCCCGCGGATTCTGGTAATGCGCGGAGACGACCAACGACGATTGATCCGCCGAATTCCTGACGGACTCGAAGCTCGAGTTCTTGGCGTCGAACGCATAGTTGCGCAGCTGAATGCCGGTCGTGAAGGGCGCGCCCGCCGGAATGTCGGTCAGCAGCAGCGCGTTCGCGTCGAGCAGCACCGATTTGCGCTCCGGATGCGGCAGGCTCGCGACGCTCGTCGAGCCCAGCAAGCTGTCGGTGAAACCCTCCTTCACCCCCTGCAGGATCGGCGCGCTGGTGCCGCCGGTGAAGACCTGGTTTTTCGCGATCAGCTGCGCGTTGTTCCCGATGCGCTTGAATTCGACGATCTGGCTGCCCAGCATCATGCCGCCGTACACGCCCTGCTCGCCGACGCCGCGGCTCAGGTTGGACGTGAACAGGTAGGGCACGCCGAATTGCTCGGGGGCGACCTCGATCCAGACCTTTTCGTCTTTCTGCCAGATGGGGAAGAGGCCCGGGGATTGCTTCGCCTCCTTGATCACTTCCAGGAATGGCTTTTGGCCGCTCGCCGCCGCCGCGGCCGCGCCTGCCGCCTGCGCCACACTGGCGGGGGACGCGCCCGGACGCGCACTCGCGGCATTTCCCGCGGCGACGCCTGCCGCCACCGCGGCCGCGACTTTCGCGGTATCGGTCGCCGGTGGCGCGGAAGCCCCCGTGCCGGATGCGTCCTGTGCTCCCGGCACGCCCGCGCAGCCGCCGAGCAGCACGCCGGCGAAGGCGAGCACAGGAATGACGCGGACCCGCGAACATCGCAGTGCGGGGTGAGTGAGGGACATCATAGCTACCTCGCCAGTGGAATCATGGAGCTGACCGCGTCCTCCGATTGGACATTCGCCATCGCGCTGCGGCCGCTGCGTCAGTGCGCGTCGCCCAGTTCGCCGCGCAACGAGTGCGCCCGTGCCGCGGTGACGGTGACCTCGGCATAGCTGCCGACGAGCGTTGCCTCGCCGGCGAAATTCACGACGCGATTGCTTTCCGTCCGGGCGGCGAGCTCGTTGTCGTCCCGGGCGGCGCGGCCGGTCACCAGCACCCGTTGCCGCGTGCCGACCATCGCCGCGCTGTGCGCGCTGTACTGGGCGTCGAGCCGCGCCTGCAGCGCCTCCAGGCGCACTTTCTGCACCGGCGCCGGCACCGGGTCGGCGAGGGAGGCTGCCGGCGTGCCCGGGCGCGGGCTGTAGGCGAAGCTGAACGCGCCGTCGAAGTCGACGTCTTCGATGAGCTTCATCGTCTGCGCGAAATCGGCGTCCGTCTCGCCGGGGAAGCCGACGATGAAATCCGAGGTGACGGCAATCCCGGGGCGTTCGGAGCGCAGCTTCCTGATGGTCGACTTGTACTCCAGCGACGTGTAGCCGCGCTTCATCGCCGCCAGCATCCGGTCGGAACCCGATTGCACCGGCAGGTGGAGGTGCGAGACGAGCTTGCCGACCCTGCCGTAGACGGCGATGAGCCGGGGCGTCATCTCCTTCGGATGCGACGTCGTGTAGCGGATGCGCTCGATGCCGGGAATTTCGGCGACGTACTCGACCAATGTTGCCAGATCGGCGAACTCCCCGGCGCCACCCATCGGCCCGCGATACGCGTTCACGTTCTGCCCGAGCAGCGTGATTTCCACGACGTCCTGATCGGCGAGGTCGGCCACCTCGGTCAGCACATCGTCGAACGGCCGCGAGACCTCGTCGCCGCGCGTGTAGGGCACGACGCAGAAACTGCAATACTTGCTGCACCCCTCCATGATCGACACGAACGCGGAGGTGCCCTCGACCCGCGGCGGCGGCAGGTGATCGAACTTCTCGATGGCGGGAAACGCGATGTCGACCTGCGGCGTTCCCGTCGCGCGCCGCGCGCGGATCAATGCCGGCAGCCGGTGCAGGGTCTGCGGGCCGAACACGACGTCGACGTAAGGAGCGCGCCGCACGATGGTGGCGCCCTCCTGGCTGGCGACGCAGCCGCCGACGCCGATGATGAGCTCCGGCCGGTCGGCCTTCAGTTCGCGCACGCGGCCGAGATCGTGGAACACGCGCTCCTGCGCCTTTTCGCGCACCGAGCAGGTATTGAACAGGATGACGTCGGCGTCCTCGGGTCGATCGGTGAGCGCGAAGCCGCTGTCCGCTTCGAGCACGTCGGCCATCTTGTCCGAGTCGTACTCGTTCATCTGGCAGCCGAAGGTGCGGATATAGAGCTTGGGCGTCACAGGCGCGCCCCGGGGCCGGTGGTTATCCGGTGGGGGCGGAAGTCATTGAAAGGGCGGAGATTATAGCAGGCGGACGGGAACCGCTGCGCGGCCAGCCGGACGAAGCCGGGGGCGGGCGTGATCGGGACCGTTGCCCGCGGTAGAATCGGGCCACGCAGGTGTCCGCCGCGAATCCCTCGCGGCGGGTGAAACGGGAATGCGGTGCCGCGCGGATTCGACCCGCGCCAGCCCGCAGCTGCCCCCGCAACGGTAAGCGAGTGCGGGCCGCCCCACGCGCCACTGTCGCGACGCTTCGAGTGAAGCGCGGCGACGGGAAGGCGGGCGGTCAAGACTTGCGAGCCCGGAGACCGGCCTGCGCCCGGGTCGCGAGGCGTTGCCATTGGCGCGTCCGATCCGGCGATATGACGAGCGTTGCCGTGCCGCAGTCCGCAGGCGCACGGGGCGCCCGGCATCGCCGCGCGGGGTCGCGCGGCCTTCGCGGAGATCGCCATGTTTGGTTCCCCCGGGCGGCGCACCCCCTTTGCCGGCGGATCGACCCGCCGATGCTCTTTCGCGCGAGCCGTTGCGCATCGCGCATGCACGACGACGCTGCTCCTCGCCGCGGCGGCGCCGGTCGCGGTGGCGCAGCAGAATCCGCCGCCGAAGGCGGTCGTGTTCGATTCGTTCGTGGTCACCGCCACGCGAAGCTCGCAACCGATCACGGACGTGCTCGCCGACGTCACGGTGATCGGGGCGGAGGAGATCGCGCGTGCCGGCGCGCAGAGCGTCACCGAGCTCCTGGCGCGCCAGCCGGGCGTCGAGATCGTCCAGAACGGCGGGCCGGGCGCCGTCTCGGGCGTTTTCCTGCGTGGCGCGAACCGCGGCCAGACGCTGGTGCTGATCGACGGCGTGCGGATCGCCTCGTCGAGCGCTGGCGCGACGTCCCTCGAGGCGATACCGCTCGACCAGATCGACCGGATCGAGATTCTGCGCGGGCCGGCGTCGAGCCTCTACGGCGCGGATGCCATCGGCGGCGTGGTGCAGGTGTTCACGCGGCGCGGGACCGGCGCGCCCTCGGGCAACGCCAGCGCGGGTTACGGCTCGTACCGCACCTGGGACGCCAAGGGCGGCGGGTCCGGCGCCACGGGGCCGGTGCAGTACGCGCTGCAGGCGGCGGCGAAAGGCAGCAACGGCTTCAGCACGATCACGAACCCGGCGAACTTGCTGTTCAATCCCGATTCCGACGGCTACAGCAACCGGAGCGTGTCGGCGAGCCTGGGGTTCATGGTGGCGCCGGGGCAGGAACTCACCGGGCAGTATTTCCGGAGCCGGCTCGACAACCAGTTCGACGGGAGCCCGGACTTCGACGACCGGACGATCACGGTGGCCGAAACCTGGCAAGTCGCCAGCCGCAACCGCCTGGCGTCGTTCTGGGTGTCGCGGCTGTCGGCGGGCGCCGGCATCGACGACAGCCAGACGCAGACGGCGTACGGCAATTCGCCGTTCAAGACCACACAGCGGCAGTACGCGTGGCAGAACGAAATCACGCTGCCCGCCGGCATGCTCACCGCCGGCGTCGAGCGGCGCGAGGAGCAGGTGGCGACCGACGCCGGCTTCGCCACGACGGAGCGCAACACGAATTCGCTGTTCGGCATCTACCAGTTGCGCGTCGACGAGCATGCGCTGCAGGCCAATCTGCGCCGGGACGATTCGACCCAGTACGGCGGGAAGACCACCGGTGCCTTCACCTACGGTTATCGCGTCGCTCCATCGCTGCGGGTCACGGCGGGCTACGCCACCGGCTTCAAAGCGCCGTCGTTCAACGACCTTTACTACCCGGGGTTCGCCAACCCGGACCTGGTGCCGGAAACGTCGAAGAATCTGGAGGCTGGCGTCTACTGGAACGGCGAGGTCGCAGGCACGAGCCTCGAAGCGCGCGCGATCGTCTACCGGAACCGCGTGTCGCAGCTGATCGTGTTTCAGTGCGACGTGAATTTCAGCTGCGCTCCGCAGAACGTGGACCGCGCCATGCTGGAAGGCGTGACGCTCGGGCTCGAGGCGCGCGCCGACAGCGGCGCGACGCTCGCGGCGTCGCTCGACCTCCAGTCGCCCGAGAACGACGTCACGGGCAAGCTCCTGCCGCGGCGGGCGCGCCAGCACGGCGCCGTGACGGCAGGATATCCGCTGGGACCCGCGCGCGTGGGCGTCGAGCTGATCGCATCGTCGCTGCGCTACGACGATCCGGCCAATCTGCTGAAGATGGGCGGCTATGCGGTCGTCAACGTCACCGCCGAATGGGCGGTGGCCCGTGGCGTTACGCTGTTCGCGCGGGCCGACAACGTGTTCGACAGGAACTACGAGCTAGCCGCCGGTTACGCGACCGGCGGCGCGACCCTGTTCGCCGGCGTGCGCGCGGTGCTGCGATGAGC
>CAYGYQ010000013.1:26243-27744 GCA_964354035.1 uncultured Bordetella sp. | reverse complement strand
GAGTCGATCGGCCATCCGCTCGAACTCGACCGCATCCTCGGCGACGAGCGCAACTTCGCCGGCACGAGCTTCGTCACGCCGGACATGTTCGGCAGCTATCGCTACGGCTCGGACCTGCTCAACGTCACGTTCGACCCCACCCGCGGCGAAGAGCTCGCGAGCTACGGCTGGGACGACGAGGGCGCGCCGGCGGAGCGGGTGCACCTGATCCGCAACGGCATCCTCGAGCGGCCGCTGGGTGGCGCGACGTCGCAGCTCCGCGCGGGGCTTCCCGGCACGTCGAACGCGCGCGCCGACAACTGGAACCGCCCGCCGATCGACCGGATGGCGAATCTCAACATCGAACCCGGCGACGCGACGTTCGACGACATGATCGCCGGCATCGACCGCGGCGTGCTGATGGAGACGAACTGCTCGTGGTCGATCGACGACTCGCGCAACAAGTTCCAGTTCGGCTGCGAGCGGGGGCGGCTGATCGAGAACGGGAAGCTCGGCGCGGTCGTCAAGAATCCCAACTACCGCGGCATCAGCGCGACGTTCTGGAGGAGCCTCGCGCGCGTCGGCAATGCCGATACGGTGCAGGTGCTGGGCTCGCCGCATTGCGGCAAGGGCGAGCCCTCGCAGGTCATTCGCGTCGGCCATGCGTCGCCTGCCTGCGTGTTCAAGGATGTGGCAGTGTTCGGCGGGGAGGAAGAATAATGGCTCCGCGTGGAGAGCCCACCGGCCGGGCGGCGATGGAGTCCTACTTTCACGATGTTGCGGCGGCGCTCGACGGTCTCGTTGCCGCCGGCGAAGCCTACACGGCGAACTTTTCCTCCGAAGCGTCGGACTTCATCCGGTTCAACCAGGGCAAGGTGCGCCAGCCGGGGAACGTCGTCCAGTGCTACGTCGACGTCGACCTGATCGATGGCGCGCGGCACGCGTCGCACCGCCTGTCGCTCTCCGGCGATCTCGCAGCGGACACCGAGCGGCTGCGCGCGGCCCTCGCCGGGCTTCGCGCCGCGCTGCCGGAGCTCGATCCCGATCCGCACCTCCTCATCGCCACGGAAGTGGTGTCGACCCGGGCGGCGCGCGCGGGACCCCTGCCCCCGGCGGAGATCGTGATCGACGCGCTGCTCGAAGCCGCGCGCGGGGAAGACCTCGTCGGGCTCTATGCCGGCGGACCGGTGTGCCGCGGCTTCGCGAACTCGTTCGGCCAGCGCAACTGGCACGAGGCGACGTCGTTCAACCTGCAGTGGAGCCTGTACCACCGAGCCGACAAGGCCGTGAAATCGGGGCTGTCGGGCTTCGCCTGGGATGCAGGCGCGCTGGCGGCGAAGATGAACGAGGCGCGCGGGTTGCTCGCGCACATCACCTTGCCCGCGAAGACGCTCGCGCCGGGCAAATACCGCGCATTCCTGGCACCCGCGGCGATGGAGGACATCGGCGGCATCCTGTGCTGGGGCGGATTTTCGGCACGGGCGCTCGCCACGAAACAGAGCAGTCTCAGCCGCATGCGCGG
>CAYGYQ010000013.1:23944-26143 GCA_964354035.1 uncultured Bordetella sp. | reverse complement strand
CGATCGCCGACGGCGTCGCGCCGTCGTTCCAGAACGAAGGCTTCGCGCGGCCCGACCGCGTGCCGCTGATCGAGGCCGGCCGACTGGTGGGGGCGCTCACCTCGCCGCGAACCGCACGCGAATTCGCGCTTACCGCGAACGGCGCCAACGGCTGGGAGGCGCCCGAGGCATTGGTGATGGACGGCGGAACGCTCGCCGCAAAGGACGTGCTCGCCGCACTTGGCACCGGGCTCTACATCGGCAATCTGCACTACCTCAACTACTCCGATCGCCCGGCGTGCCGGATGACGGGGATGACGCGCTTCGCGACGTTCTGGGTGGAAGACGGGAAGATCGTGGCGCCGGTGAACGTGCTGCGCTTCGACGACACGATCTTCCGGATCCTCGGGACGAGCCTCGAGGCGCTGACCGCGGAAACCGAGCTGATCCTCGAATCGGGAACCTATCGCGAGCGCGCGCTCGCCAGCATGCGGCTTCCCGGCGCGCTCTTGTCCGAGCTGACGTTCACGCTGTAGGCCTCCGCGCGCCCTGCCAGCCCTTCGGGATCGACGCCAGCAGCCGCTGCGTGTAAGCCTCGCGCGGGTGGCGGTAGATCTCGTCCGCGTTCGCCATCTCGACGATCCTGCCCTCGCTCATCACCATGATCTCGTCGGCGATGTATTTCACCACCGCGAGATCGTGCGAGATGAAGATGTAGGAGAGCTGGAACTCGTCCTGCAGGTCCTGCAGCAGGTTCAGTACCTGCGCCTGGACGGAGACGTCGAGCGCCGACACCGACTCGTCGCAGATCAGTATGTCGGGCTTCATCGTGAGGCAGCGGGCGATGGCGATCCGCTGCCGCTGTCCGCCCGAGAACTCGTGCGGGTACTTGTAGAAGGAGACTTCGGGCAGGCCGACCTTGGCGAGCAGCTCGAACGCAAGCTCCGTGCGTTCCTGCGCCGAGGCGCCGATGCCGTGGATGTCCATCGGCTCGGTCAGGATGTGGCCGACGGTGAAGCGCGGATTGAGCGACGCATACGGATTCTGGAAGATGATCTGGATGCGCCGCTTGTAAGCCATGAACTCCTTGGGCGACATAGCCAGGATGTCCCGCCCCTCGAAGATCGCCTCACCGGCGGAGGCCTCGTGCAGGCGCATCAGCGTGAGGCCCACCGTTGTCTTGCCCGATCCCGATTCGCCGACGAGCCCGAGCGTCTTGCCCTTGGGCAACGCGAACGAGACATCCTTCACGGCCTCGAACTTGCGTCGGCCGAAGAGGCCCTCGCGCGAGTAGAAATCCTTGCCCAGGTTCTTCACGTCGAGAATGATCGGATCACCCGGGGCGACGCCGCGCGGGCGCTCGGTCAGGTTCATCGCGTGCGCGCCGCCGTCCATGAAATCCTCGATCACGGGCAGCCGGACCGGGCGCCGGTCGAGCCGCGGCCGGCATTGCAGCAGCGCCTTCGTGTACGAGTCCTGCGGATCCTCGAACAGCTGCCTCGCCGGGCCCTGCTCCATGATCTCGCCATCGCGCATCACGACGACATGGTCGGCGATCTCGCCGACCACCGCCAGATCATGCGTGATGAACAGCACCGACATCTGGTGCTTCTTCTGCAGCGCGCCGATGAGGTCGAGAATCTGCTTCTGGATCGTGACGTCGAGCGCGGTCGTCGGCTCGTCGGCGATCAGGAGCTTGGGCTCGCAGGCGATCGCCATCGCGATCATCACGCGCTGCTGCTGGCCGCCCGACATCTGCGACGGGTAGGCGTTGATCCTGAACTCGGGATCGGGAATGCCGACCTCGTCGAGCAGCGCGATGGCGCGCTTGCGCGCATCCGCCGGGCCGAGGCCCATGTGCAGGCGCAGCACCTCGATCAGCTGGTAGCCGACGGTGAACACGGGGTTCAGCGAGGTCATCGGCTCCTGGAAGATCATCGATATTGAAGCACCCCGCAGGCGGCGCAGGTCGCCGGGAGAGAGTTCGACGATGTTGCGCCCGCCGAACAGGATGCGGCTCGCCGGGTCGACGATCGAATTCTCGGGCGGCAGCAGGCCGAGGATGGCCAGCGCGGTCACCGACTTGCCGCTGCCCGATTCGCCGACCAGCGCAACGGTCGAATTCTTCGGGATGTCGAAGGAGATGCCCTTGACCGCATCGAAGGTGTGGTGGCGGTCGAGCCGGAAGGCCACCCGTAGGTTCCGGACGCTGACGAGCGG
>CAYGYQ010000013.1:19616-23844 GCA_964354035.1 uncultured Bordetella sp. | reverse complement strand
CCCGCCAAGCCCTTGAGCTTCGGATCGAGCGCATCGCGCAGCGCATCGGTGAACAGGCTGAACGCGGTCACCAGGATCGCCATCGCCGTGCCTGCAGCCGCGAGCTGCCACCACTTGCCGAGGATCAGCTCGTTCTGCGCCTCGTTCAGCATCGAGCCCCAGGAGACGACGTCGACGGGGACGCCAAAGCCGAGGAACGAGAGGATCACCTCCGCCTTGATGAAGCCGACGGTGTAGATCGACAGCTGCACCAACACGACGTGGCTCACGTTGGGAAAGATGTGGACGAACATCCGGCGCGCGTGCGACGCGCCGATCGCATCGGCCGCCTGCACGTACTCCCGCGCCTTGTGCTTCAGGTATTCGCCGCGAATGAGCCGGAACGTGCCGGTCCAGCCGGTGAGCCCGAGGATCAGGATGATCGTCAGCGTTCCCTTCTGCTGCAGCACCGCGGCGACCGCCAGGATCAGCAGCAGGTACGGGATGGAGTTGAACACGCTGTAGAACCAGTTGAACGCATCGTCGATCCACTTGCCGTAGTACCCGGCGAGCGCGCCGAACAGCGTGCCGAGCAGTGTGGCCACGGCCGCCGCGGCCAGCCCGACGAAAATCGATGTCTCGGAGCCCTTGATCGTCTTCAGCAGGACGTCGCGCCCCCACTTGTCGGCACCGAGCGGCAGCGTGGATCGCCGCACTCCTGCCGCTTCGGGCGCTGCGCCCTTGGCGTCCTTCCGGATGTCGGCCATTTCGTCGGCAAGCGGATCGACCGATTTTCCGGCATCGCCCGTGGCCGGCACCGCGGCATCCGTGCCTGTCGCCTTCTGCTCGCCCTTGATCTCGGCCAGCACGTCGGCGAGGGGATCGACGACGTCGGACTTGTACTCGATGGCGGGCGGGGCTGGTGCCGCCGGAGAGGAGGGCGCGGCCGGTGCCGCCGGAGCGACCGGTGCCGCCGGAGCGGCGCGCTCGAGGTCGTCACCGAGAAACGACGGCGGCGCGTAATTGATGCCGGTCTCCTGGGCCCAGTTCCGGGCGATGAGACCGGTCCCGGACGCGATCATCATCAATACGAACAGCGCGACGATGACCAGCGAGACCATGCCGACGCTGTCGGTCTTCAGGCGCTTCCACGCCAGCGCCCAGAGGCCGGGAGAGACCGTGTGCGGGATCTCGCGCGCCATGCGCGCGGGGGCCTTTGCGGTCGTGCCGTCCGCCACCGCCGCCCCCTTCACTTGAGCTGGACCCGCGGGTCCGCCGCCTTGTACATGAGGTCGGCCAGCAGGTTGGACGCCATCGTCGCGAACGCGACGTAGACAGTGAGCGCCTTGATCACCGGGAAATCCGAGCGCTCGACGGCGAGGATCACCTCGCGCCCGATGCCGGGGATCGAGAAGAAGCGCTCGATCAGGAAGGCTCCCAGCAGCAGCCCCGGCAACCCGGCCATCAGGTGGGTGATGATGGGGATCGAGGCGTTGCGCAGCACGTGGACCCACATGATCCGGTTCTCGGAGAGCCCCTTCGCCCGCGCCGTGCGCACGTAGTCCTGATTGATTTCGTCGAGGAAGAAGGTCCGGTAGAGCCGCAGGTTCGGCGCGATGCTGACGGTGAGCGCGATCAGGATCGGCAGCGCGGAGAAGACGAGGAGGTTCTCGCGGAAGCTGTTGCCCCAGCCCTGCACCGGGAACCAGCCGAGCTTGTAGGCGAAGAAGTACTGGAAGACGATGATGTAGACGAGGATCGAGATCGACAGGCCGACCGTGCAGATGATCATCACCAGCCGGTCGGTCAGGGAGCCCCGCACGTAGGCGACGGCGAGCGCCAGGCCGACGGCGAACAGCGTTTCGAGGACCAGCAGCGGCAGCAGCACCGTCAGCGACGGGCCGAGGCGCGTCGCCAGGATGCTCGTGACCTTCTCGTTGGTGCTCCACGACGCGCCGTAGTCGCCGGTCAGCACCTGCTTGACGAATATCCAGAGCTGGACCCAGATCGGCTGGTCGACGCCGAGCTGGCGCCGGATGTTGTCGATCTGCTCCTGGTTCGAGATCTTGCCCGCGAGCACGTACGCGGGGTCGCCGCCGACCCAGTTGAACAGGACGAACACCAGCAGGATGACCCCGGCCATCGTCGGGATCATCTGCCACAGGCGTCGGATGATGTAGGCAGTCACTGCGCTTGTCTCTTGCCGCGGGGGGCTACCTGGCGTCGGGCGCCACGTCGATGTATTGCCACTCGGCATGCAGGACCGGGTGCTTCTTATACCCCAGCACGCGAGGCTGCGCCAGCATGTTCCGGTAGCGGCTGATGTTGAGCCGCCACGGCGCGTAAGTCTCGATGACCTTCGCCATTTCGTGATAGAGCCGGTCGCGTTCCGGCGAATCCGGCATGCGCATGCTCTGCTCGTAGAGCTTGTCGTATTCGGGAATCGCCGCGCAGGCATTGTTGCTCTGATGGATGTTCTTGCCGTACATGAGCTGCATGAAGTTGTCGCCGTCCGGATAGTCGGCGATCCACGCCGCGGTGCGCATCATCAGCTGGCACTGCTTCTCCATCTTGATGAGCTCGGCGAACTTCTCCTTCTGCACCTGCATGCGGATGCCGACGCCGTCCAGCGCCTTCTTCCACATCTCGTCCTGCTGGCGGCCCAGCGAATCCGGGCGTGACGCATAGCGGATGAGAAGCGGCTTGCCGTCGGGGAGCGTGCGCCAGCCGTCCGCACCCTTCTTGTAGCCGAACCGGTCGAGCAGCGCATTGGCGCCCACCGGATCGTAACGGATGCTCGATCGGTATTTGGGATCGTGGCCGACGACACCCGGCGGGATCGGAAACTGCGTTTCGACGGCCTGCCCGTTGCGCACGACCTTGATTTCCTCTTCGACCGGATAGGCCATCGCCATCGCCCGGCGCAGCGCGATCTTCTCCTTCGACATCCCGCCGACGACGGGATCCCGCAGGTTCCAGTAGTGGTAGAGGATTTCGGCGTCGACGAAACGCGAGAGCTTGACCCCCTTCTTCTGCATCTCCGGCGTCAGCGTGCCGCCGTTCAGTACCTTGGGCGCGAGCGGACCTTCGAGGTTCATGAGGTCGAGCTCGCCGTTCTGGAAGGCGAGCAGGCGCGACTGATCCTCCTCCATGATGCTGATCTCGATGCGCCCGATCTGCGGCATCTTCTTGCCTTTCATCTCCTTCACGATCTGCGCGTCGACGGGGTCGGAGCCCGGCTTGAAGTCCCAGACAAAGCCGCGATAGTCGGGATTCGCCTCGAGGAAGATCTTTGACGACCGGACCCATTTGGCGAGCTTGTACGGTCCGGTGCCGACCGGATTGGCCATCACCCGCCCGCCCGAGTCGGCATAGGCGGCGACGACTTCGCGGGCGACGGCGCTGGTCGGCTCGTGCGCGAGCACGTAGCCGAGGTTGTAGTCGGGCTGCTTCAGCCGGATGCGCAGCGTGTAGCGATCGACGGCCTCGAGCCCGGGAATCTTGGCCGCGTAATCGAACGTGCCCGTCTTCTTCGCCTGCTCGGCCAGCTCGTCGAGACCGACGATTTTGCCTTCGAGCAGCCAAGCCCACGGTGAACGGATCTTCGGATCCATGAGCCGCTTGAGCGAGTAGACGTAGTCGTCGGCGACGAGCTCGCGCGCCACCCCCTTGAACGCGGGATCGGCCGCGAATTGGATGCCCTTGCGGACCTTGATCGTGTAGGTCTGGCCGTTGTCGGTGACCTGCGGCAGCGCCTCCGCGGCGAGCGGGACGAGCTTCGACGGACGGGCGAGGTAGTCATAGGTGAGCAGCGTGTCGAAGACCGCCTGATTGACCGTGCCGGAATAGAGATCGCTCGAAGCCGCGGGATCGAAGCCCTCTTCGCCGACCGGAAACACGTGGCGGATCACCTTGTTCATGTCGGCGGCGCCCGCCGGGGCGGCGGCGAGCGCCAGTGCAACTGCGGTCGAGGCCGCGGCCGTCATTCGGGACAGCTGGTGCAGGAATCGCATCTTGGAAACTCCGGTGTTGACGTCTCGCGAAAGTGCCAGTTGCACTCGGGGAAATTCGGCAGCGACCGCGAGCCCGACTGGCCGGACATCGCACCTTCAATGCGTTGATGTCCCCGAACCTGAAGGCAGCTTAATGTACCATCTCCACCACTCACTCCAACCCGGCCGATCGGCCCAGGCAAACCCTTGAAACCGTCGTACTGGGACGAAGCCACGCGCACGCTCGCCAAGCGCGA
>CAYGYQ010000013.1:17282-19516 GCA_964354035.1 uncultured Bordetella sp. | reverse complement strand
AACCCTTGAAACCGTCGTACTGGGACGAAGCCACGCGCACGCTCGCCAAGCGCGACCGCGTGTTGCGCCGAGTGATCCGGGCCTGCCCGGACGTTCACCTCAAGCGCCGCAGCGATCCCTTCACGACGCTCGCGCGCGCCATCGTCGGCCAGCAGATCTCGGTCAAGGCGGCCGATGCGATCTGGCGCCGCTTCGTCGCGGCCGTCGCCCCTGCCGCGAAGCCGGCCG
Organism: uncultured Bordetella sp.; assembly: GCA_964354035.1. Taxonomy (GTDB): domain Bacteria; phylum Pseudomonadota; class Gammaproteobacteria; order Burkholderiales; family Casimicrobiaceae; genus CAIWHR01. The sequence goes on along the minus strand of CAYGYQ010000013.1, from coordinate 19,288 downwards.
CGTTCCCGAAGCTCGATGCGCACGCGGTCGCAGCCGTCGACATCGCCGCACTGCGCAACTGCGGCCTGTCCGAACGCAAGGCCGAGTACCTGCGTGATCTCGCTTCGCACTTCGCTTCCGGGGCACTCGACCCGAAGGGCTGGCGAAAGCTCGACGACGAGGCGCTGATCGCGGCGCTCATCGAGGTCAAAGGCATCGGCCGCTGGACCGCCGAGATGTTCCTGATCTTCCACGAGCTGCGCGCCGACGTGCTGCCGGTCGACGACATCGGCCTCCAGCGCGCCGTGGCGCTGCATTACCACGACGGCAGGCGCATCGCGCCGGCGGCCATCCGCAAGCTCGCGCTCGAGTGGCGCCCCTGGCGGAGTGTCGCAACCTGGTATCTGTGGCGTTCGCTCGACCCGGTACCCGTCGAGTACTGACCGCGCCCTGCCGATGAACGCCCCGCGCCATCCTTATGCCGACCTCACGCCCGATCGCGTGTTCGACGCGCTGGAAAGCGTCGGCCTCGTCGGCGACGGCAGGCTGCAGGCGCTCGGCAGCTACGAGAATCGCGTCTATCAGATCGGCATCGAGGACGCGGCGCCCGTCGTGGCCAAGTTCTATCGACCGGGGCGCTGGCCGGATGCGGCGATTGCCGAAGAGCACGCATTCGTCGCCGATCTCGCCGCGCACGAGATTCCGGTGGTCGCGCCGATCACGCTCGCCGGCGGCACGCTGCACACGTTCGGCGCCTTCCGCTTCGCGGTGTATCCGCGGTGCGGCGGCAGGGCGCCGGAGCTGGGGCAACGCGAAACGCTGGAATGGATGGGCCGCTTTCTCGGTCGCATCCATGCCGTCGGCGCACTGACGCCATTCCGGCACCGGCCCGCGCTCGACCTCGACACGTTCGGCATCAGGCCGCGCGACTGGTTGCTCGCGCATGCGTTCATTCCGCCGGATCTGCTCGAGGCCTGGCGCAGCATTGCCGCGCTGGCCCTCGATGGCGCGCGCCACTGCTTCGAGCGCGCCGGCGACGTCCGCTCGCTGCGGCTGCACGGCGACTGTCATGCCGGCAACGTGCTGTGGATCGAGCACGGCACGGCGCGCGGCCCGCACTTCGTCGACTTCGACGACGCGCGCATGGGCCCGGCCGTGCAGGACCTGTGGATGCTGCTCTCCGGCGAGCGGGCGGAGATGGCGCAGCAGCTCGACGCCGTGCTCAGCGGCTACGAAGATTTCTTCGAGTTCGATCTGCGCGAGCTCCATCTCGTCGAGGCACTGCGCACGCTGCGCCTGCTGCAATATTCGGCGTGGCTCGCGCAGCGCTGGGACGATCCCGCTTTCCCCGCGGCCTTCCCGTGGTTCAACACCCAGCGCTACTGGCAGGACCGCATTCTCGAATTGCGCGAGCAGGTCGCGCTGATGGACGAGCCGCCGTTGCGGTCGGGTTAGCCGGGCGCCCCGCCACCCGTCGCATCGGCAATGCCGCCGGACCGGACCGGAGCCCGGCCTGTTCACCCACGGTCGGACGGAACTTCGTATCATTGCGCGATGGACGCCTGGATCGGACCTCTGCTGGCCGCGCTGGCCCTGCCGCAATACGGGCTCAGCACCGTGTTCGTGGTTGCGTTCGTCTCGGCCACGCTGCTGCCGATGGGCTCGGAGCCTGCCGTCTTCGGCCTCGTCAAACTGAACCCGGACCTGTTCTGGCCGGCGGTGCTGGTCGGCACCGCGGGCAACACGCTGGGCGGCGCATTGACCTGGTGGATGGGCTACGGCGCGGAGCGCGTCTACGAACGGGTGTCGAAGGATCACCCCGCAGCGCATCCGCGCGCGCTGCGCTGGCTCGAGCGATTCGGAGCGCCGGCGTGCCTGCTGTCGTGGCTGCCGATCGTCGGCGACCCGCTGTGCGCGGTGGCCGGCTGGCTGCGCCTGCCGTTCTGGCCGTGCGTGGCCTACATGGCGATCGGCAAGTTCGCGCGCTACGTGACGATGACGGCGCTGCTGCTCTGGGTCTTTCCGGG
>CAYGYQ010000013.1:15292-17182 GCA_964354035.1 uncultured Bordetella sp. | reverse complement strand
TGCAGCGTCCGATCCGTCCGCGCTGCAAGCTCAGGATCGTGCGTAACGATCACGAGGCTCGTGCCGATCGCGCGATTCAATTCCAGCATCAGGTCGAACACCTGCCCCGCCGTGCGGCGGTCGAGGTTGCCCGTGGGCTCGTCGGCAAGCACGCACCTGGGTTCGGTCACGAGCGCCCGGGCGAGCGCCACGCGCTGCCGCTCGCCACCCGACAGCTCGCCGGGCAGGTGCCGGACGCGATGCTCGAGACCCACGCGATCGAGCATGCGCTGGGCCGCCGCCCGCGCGGACGCCACCGGCATCCGCCGGATCACGAGGGGCATCGCGACGTTCTCCAGCGCAGTGAATTCCGGCAGCAGATGATGGAACTGGTAGATGAAGCCCAGCGCGCGGTTGCGCACCGCGCCGCGCTCCTTTTCGGAGAGCGTGGTGAAATCGATCCCCTCCACGCTCACCTCGCCCGCGGTCGGCGCGTCGAGCCCGCCCAGCAGATGCAGCAGCGTGCTCTTGCCGGAGCCCGACGCGCCGACGATCGCCACGCGTTCGCCGCGCGCGATGGCAAGATCGATGCCGAGGAGCACCGGCACCTCGAGCGGGCCGCTGACGAACGTCTTGGCGAGCCTGCGGCAGGCGAGCACCGGCCCGGTGGCGGTCGACGCTTCACTCATACCGAAGCGCCTCCGCGGGGTTCACCTTCGCGGCACGCCACGCGGGATAGACGGTCGCGATCAGGGCCAGCGCCAGCGCGATCCCGGCGATCGTGACGACGTCGCCGCGCTGCAGATCGGATGGGAGCTCGCTGATGTAATAGACCGTCTTGTCGAGGAACTGCACATTGAAAAGGCGCTCGATCGCCGGCAGGACGGTGCCGACGTTGAGCGCGAGCAGGATGCCGCCGGCCACACCGAGCAGCGTGCCGATCATGCCGATCAGCGCACCCTGGATCATGAAGATCGCGGTGATCGACAACGGTGCCGCGCCCAGCGTGCGCAGGATCGCGATGTCGGCCTGCTTGTCGGTCACCGTCATCACCTGCGCCGACACGATGTTGAATGCCGCGACGGCGATGATCAGCGTCAGGATGATGAACATGACGCGCTTTTCGATCTGCACGGCACGGAAGAAATTTGCGTGGCTCCGCGTCCAGTCGCGGATCTCGGCGTTCACCGCGATCGTTCCCGCGAGCGCGCGCGCCACGGCCGGCGCGGCGAACAGGTCGTCGAGCTTGAGGCGCACGCCCGATACGCCGTCCAGCCGGTAGAGTTTCCTGGCGTCGTCGAGATCGATCAGCGCGAGGCCGCTGTCGAACTCGTACATCCCGATGTCGAACACGCCGACCACCTTGAAGGTCTTGAGCCGCGGCAGCGTGCCGGCCGGCGTCATCGTGCCCTGCGGCGTGATGACGACGACGGGATCGCCCAAGCGCACGCCGAGCGCCCGCGCGAGCTCTGCGCCGAGGACGATTCCGAACTCGCCGGGCTTGAGGTCGGTGAGCGCCCCCGAGCGCATCGAAAGACCGATGTCCGCCACCGTGTTCTCGCGGACCGGATCGATGCCGCGGATGATGGCGCCGCGGTTCGCCTCGCCGGCGGAGAGCATCGCCTGGCCCAGCACATAGGGCGCCGCGGCCTTCACGCGGGGATTGGCCATGGCCATCCGGGCGATCGCGGCGTCGTCGGCGAGGGTCGGCAGGCCGCGAATCTCGATGTGTGACGCGACGGACAGGATCCGGCTGCGCAACTCTTCCTGAAAGCCGTTCATCACCGACAGCACGACGATCAGCGCCGCGACACCCAGCGCGATCCCCGCCATCGACGTCAGCGCGATGAAGGAGATGAACGTGTTGCGTCCCGAGCCGCGGCGCGCACGCGTGTAGCGCAGGCCCACGGC
>CAYGYQ010000013.1:0-15192 GCA_964354035.1 uncultured Bordetella sp. | reverse complement strand
CCGCTCCGCCGCGCCACGCCGCGTCTCGCAACGCATGCAACTCATCCTCGTCCTCCCGGGACTGCCCGAATTGCGCGCCGGCATTACGACGTCCGTGTGTGCCCCGGCGCTCGCCCATCTGCTGGCGATGGCGGGCGTCCCGACGCGGGAGAGCGGCGGCATCGCTGCCGCACTGGCGGCGCGCTATGGCGTGACCCGGCAGGCGGACTGGCCGCTGGCGCCGATCCGGCTCGCCGCGCTCGGCGTCGATCCCGGAGCGGCGTTCTGGCTCGCCGCCGATCCGGTGACGCTCACGGTGGGGCGCAGCGAAGTCCGACTCGCCGGCATCGTCGAGGACCTGTCGCGCACCGACGCCGACGCGCTGGTCGCAACGCTGAACGCGCACTTTGCGAGCGACGGTCTCACCTTCGTGGCGCCTCGGGCCGATGCGTTCTTCGTCCGCGCCACGACCAGGACGCGTCTGGCGACCCATGCGCCGGACGCGGCGCTGGGCCGCCCTCTCCACCCGCTGCTCCCCGAGGGCGCCGACGCCGGCGCCTGGCGGCGCTGGCAAGCGGAGATCGAGATGCTGCTGCACGAGCATCCGGTCAACATCGAGCGCGAACGCGCGGGGCGATCGCCGGCGAACAGCGTCTGGTTCTCCTGCGGCGGGACGATGCCGCAACCGCCCGTGCCCGCGGTTTCGACGCGCACCTTCGCCGCGGCAGAAACAGCGGCGGCGCTCGCCGCGCACGTGGGCTCGCCGGCGCGCGCGCTGCCCAGCCATCTCGGCGCCGCGCGCGAGGCTGCCGGCGCCGCGGCGTCGATGGTGGTCGTGCTCGAACCTGCGCTCGACGTCGCCACACTCGAGCAAGCATGGGCCGCACCGGCGCGGGACGCGCTCGCCGGCGGCGCGTTCGAGTCGGTGACGCTGCTGGCTGACGACAGGGGACACGCCGTCGCCTGGCACGCGCGCCGTCCCGGGTTCTGGCAGCGCTTTGCCGGCCGTCACCAGCGGCACGACTTGGCCGTGCTCCTTGGCGGCGCGAGCAAGGACGACTGATGGACATCGTGCGTCGCGCTGTTCCACGTGCCGCGAAAGAGCTGGCCGCCTCCGGCGTGCACCCGGTGCTCGCGCGCGTCTTCGCGGCCCGCGGCGTGGCGACGCCGGAGGAGCTCGATCACGAGCTCGCGACGCTGCCCCCATTCGCGACGATGAAAGGGATCGACGCCGCCGCAACGCGGCTTGCCGACGCCATTGCCCGCCGGGAGAAGATCCTGATCGTCGCCGACTACGACGCCGACGGCGCCACCGCTTGCGCGGTCGCGGTGCGCGGGCTCGCCGCGATGGGGGCCGTCGTCGATTTTCTGGTGCCGAACCGGTTCGAGTACGGCTATGGGCTGACGCCGGAGATCGTCGGCGTGGCCGCCGCGATGGCGCCGCGGCTGATCGTGACCGTTGACAACGGCATCGCCAGCCATGACGGCGTCGCTGCGGCAGCCGCGCTCGGCATCGAGGTGCTGATCACCGACCACCATCTCCCGGCCGCCACGCTTCCGGCACCCGCGCTGATCGTCAATCCGAATCAGCCCGGATGCGCGTTTCCGGGCAAACATCTCGCCGGCGTCGGCGTCATGTTCTACGTGCTGCTGGCCACACGGGCAGAGCTGCGCTCGCGCGGCTCTTTCGCCGACCGCAGGGAACCGAACCTTGGCGCGCTGCTCGACCTGGTCGCACTCGGCACGGTGGCCGATGTCGTGCGCCTCGACCGGATCAACCGGACACTGGTCGCGCAAGGACTCGCGCGCATCCGGGCGGGTCGTGGACAACCCGGGATCAACGCGCTCTTGGCCGCCGCGAGTCGCGATCCACGACGGGCGACGAGTTACGACCTGGGATTCGTGGCCGGCCCCCGTCTCAACGCCGCCGGCCGTCTCTCCGACATGGCGCTCGGCATCCGCTGCCTGCTCGCCGCTTCCGAGGCAACGGCAATGCTGCTTGCCGCCGAGCTCGACCGGCTGAACCGCGAGCGCCGCGACGTCGAGTCGACGATGCAGGAAGAAGCGCTGGCCGCGCTCGAAGCCCGCGCCATCGACGGTGCCGAGGCGGACGCGTACACGCTCTGCCTCTTCCAGCCCGATTGGCATCAGGGCGTCGTTGGCATCGTCGCCGGGCGGCTCAAGGATCGCTACCATCGTCCGTCCATCGTGTTTGCCCGCGGCACCGGCGGCGAGCTCAAAGGCTCGGGGCGCTCGATCGCCGGCTTCCACTTGCGGGACGCGCTCGACCTCGCGGCCAAGCGCGCCCCGGGCCTGCTCACCAAGTTCGGCGGGCACGCGTTCGCGGCGGGTCTCACGCTCGCCGAATCCGGGTTGCCGCGCTTCGCCGCGATGTTCGAGGCGATCGCCCGGGAGCAGCTGTCGCCCGCCGATCTCGCCCGGACGCTCGATTCGGACGGCAGCCTCGCATCGGGAGAGCTGGACGTCGAGCTTGCGCAGGTCCTGCGCGCAGAGGTCTGGGGCCAGGGCTTTCCCGCCCCGGTGTTCGATGACACGTTTTCCGTGCTGGCGCAGCGCACCGTCGGCGGGAGCCATTCGAAGCTCGCGCTCGCCCGCGGCACGGAGCGCTTCGACGCGATCCTCTTTCGGCACGTGGATTCGCTCCCCCGCTTCATCCGCGCGGCCTATCGACCGGACGTGAACGAGTGGCGCGGCGAAGCATCCCTGCAGCTGGTGATCGAACACTGGCAACCCGCCTGACGCCCGAACGCGTCGCCGTCATGAAGCGCGGCAATGTGCCGCAGATGCAACATGGATGATCTGGATCATGTCGGAGAGACGCTCAGATTTGGCGCTTTTCAGCGAATTCTTGTACGCAACACCTTGATTTTAAGATGTTGTCAATCCACCACAGCGCGACTTCCGGTTGACCAAGGTCAGTTGTGCACCGCATCAAATCGACTATAATCTCCGGCGTCCGGACTCTAACTGTTCGCGAGTCCCCAAGTACCCAGCGGAGGACGCACCCATGCGCCTGCTCGATAACGTCGCAATCATCACCGGTGCCGGCCAGGGCATTGGCCAGGCGACTGCCGTCAAGTTCGCCAAGGAAGGCGCGAAGGTTGTCGCCTGCGACATCAACAAGACCTCCGTGCAGGCGACGGTCGATCTCGTCATCGAGAGTGGCGGCGAGGCCATCGGCTTCATCGTCGACGTCACCAACAAGGAAAGCATCGCGGCGATGGTCAAGGGCGTGATGGCCAAATGGGGGCGTATCGACACCCTGGTCAACAACGCCGGCATCGTCGAGGACGCCCAATTCAAGAAGATGAGCGAGGACCAGTTCGACCGCGTCATCGACGTCAACCTGAAGGGCGTCTATAACTGCACCAAGGCCGTCGTGGACATCATGCTCACGCAGAATTCGGGCTGCATCCTCAACGCATCGTCGATCGTGGGCATCTACGGCAACTTCGGCCAGACCAATTACGCGGCGACCAAGTTCGGCGTCATCGGCATGGTCAAGACCTGGGCGCGCGAACTAGGCCGCAAGGGCATCCGTGCCAACGCCATCTGCCCCGGATTCATCGAGACGCCGATTCTGGCCAAGATGCCGGAAAAGATCGTCGCCATGATGGCCGAGCGGGTGCCGATGGGCCGGCTGGGACGCCCCGAGGAGATCGCCGCCACCTACGCGTGGCTCGCCTCCAGCGAGGCGTCCTATATCAACGGCGCCGTGATCGAGGTGTCCGGCGGCGCCACGCTCTGATCGACTCCCCTCATCCGTCCGGCCGGCTTGAGCCGGAAGGGCCGCGCGGGTTAGCATGCGCGAACCCCCATCGTTCGCCACTGGCCGCCCATGACCCAGCCGTTCCGTCGCGCCTTCGTTCCCTTCGTGCTCGGCCTCGTCGCCGCGGTCGCCCCCATGACGGCCCGTGCCGCGGAGGCCGCCCCGAAGCCCGACACCTACCTCTGCCCGCACGCGACGGGCGGCGCCGTCGACTGCTTCCTGCACGCAGTCGAGCACCTCTACACGATGTGCCGGCAGGTCAAGAGCATCGAGATCATCGAGTTCGGCTACGAAAAGTCGACCGAGGGCACCAACGGCGCGAAATCCGAATACTGCGTCGACAAGCATCGGCTTTCGATCACGCGCCCGTACCAGCTGGCGCTGCGCGAGGCCACACCAAGTCGCGCCGCCGTCGACGGTCTGCGTGTGGTGTACGACCTCTGGCAGAAGGCGCTCGCCGACCTCAAATGGGTTGCCGGCGAGAGCGACGCCGACTACAAGGCGCGGGTCGCGAAGCCCTACGAGGTGTTCAGCGAGCAATCGGCCAGCGTCCGTGCGATGCTGGCGGCCAGCAAGAGCAAGACACCCACCGCCACGGCCACGGCACCCCGACCCAAGAGCGCTAACTGAGCCTCTCCGCGATCGTCCCGGAGCACGCCGCCGCCGATCCGGGGCTGGCCGCGATCCTGGGTGATGGCGGCGTGCTGGCCGGCGCGCTTCCGGGCTTCCGCTTTCGCCCGCAGCAGCTGGCAATGGCCGATGCCGTGGCTACTGCCATCAGCAGGCGGTCCGCATTGATCGCCGAAGCCGGTACCGGCACCGGCAAGACCTTCGCGTATCTCGTTCCCGCGCTGCTCTACGGCGGCAAGGTGATCGTCTCCACCGGCACCAAGACGTTGCAGGACCAGCTGTTCCAGCGCGACCTGCCGCTCGTGCGCGATGCGCTGCAACTCCCGGTGACGCTCGCGCTGCTCAAGGGCCGCGCGAACTATGTCTGCCACCATCATCTGGAGCGCGCCGCCGCCGACGGCCGGCTGCCCTCGCGCGAGGACGCGCGGCACCTTCCCCGGATCATCGCGTTCTCGCGCGCCTCGGAAAACGGCGATCGGAGCATGCTGGCCGACGTCCCGGAAAACGCCACGATCTGGCCGCTCGTCACGTCGACGCGCGACAACTGCCTCGGCGCCGATTGCGCGTTCCACTCCGATTGCTTCGTCCTGAAGGCGCGCAAGGCCGCGCTCGAGGCCGACATCGTCGTCGTCAACCATCACCTCTTCTTCGCCGACGTCATGCTGCGCGACGAGGGGCTCGCGGAGCTGCTGCCCGCCTGCAACACGCTGATCCTCGACGAGGCGCATCAGCTCCCGGACACCGCGACGCTCTTTTTCGGAGAGCAGCTCTCGGCCGGGCAGCTCGCGGAGCTCGCGCGGGACGCCGAAGTCGCAGCGCGCACCGGCGCGCGGGAAGTCACCGCGCTTCCCGATGCCGCGTCCGGCATCGGCCCGGCAATACGCAAGCTGCGGCTGGCGCTCGGCGAGACCCCCGGCAAGATCGCGCAGCGCGTTGCCGCGGACCGGGAAGGAGTCGGCGACGCCCTGGACGAATTGACCGCCACACTCGATCGGCTCGCCGCCGAACTCGCGCTCTTCGCGGAGCGCAGCGAGGAGATCGCCAACTGCGCGCGGCGCGCGGCGGAGGCGGCGGCGCAGCTCGCGCGCTGGCGGGCGGGCCTCATGGAACCTGCGGATTCAGGCGCGACCGCTCCCGCCAACGACGCCGCCGCTGCGGGCGTGCCATGGATACGCTGGGTCGACGTGACGCAGGCGGGCTGGCAGCTGCACGCATCTCCGCTGTCGGTCGCCGACGTGTTCGGAAAGCGCGTGGCCGAGTCGGGACGCGCATGGATATTCACGTCGGCGACGCTCGCGGTCGGCCGGGACTTCTCGCTCTACCAGCGCGAACTCGGCCTGGCCGATGCCGCCACCGGGTGCTGGGAGTCGCCGTTCGACTACGCGTCGCAGGCGCTGCTCTACGTGCCGCCGGACCTGCCCCAGCCCAATTCCCGGGAGCACACCGAGGCGGTCGTCGCCGCTGCGCTGCCGGTGCTCGCCGCGAGCGGCGGACGCGCCTTCCTGCTGTTCACGACGCTGCGCGCGCTTGGCATCGCGCGCGAATTGCTCACCGAGGCGTTTGCCCGGGACGGACGCGACTGGCCGCTGCTCGTCCAGGGCGAAGGCTCACGCAGCGAGCTGCTGGCGCGTTTCCGCGAACTGGGCAACGCCATCCTGCTGGGCAGCGCGAGCTTCCGGGAGGGCGTCGACGTGCCGGGCGCCGCGTTGTCCGTCGTGATCATCGACAAGCTGCCGTTCGCGCCGCCCGACGATCCGCTGCTCGCGGCGCGCCTCGAGCATCTGCGCGCCGAGGGTGGCAATCCGTTCTTCGACTATCAGCTGCCGCAGGCGGTCATCGCGCTGAAGCAGGGCGCCGGTCGGCTCATCCGCACGGAGACCGATCGCGGCGTGCTGATGATCTGCGACCCGCGGCTCACCGACAAGCCCTACGGCAAGCGAATCTGGCGGAGCCTGCCCCCGATGCGACGGACGCGGGAACTGAAGGACGTCGAGGCGTTCTTCGGAGAAAAGTAGGGCCGGATTCCACTTCGGGAAGTCTGCCGACCCTGGGCCGAGGATGTGAGCAGGTCGGGGTTGCCCGGGCGTTTCCCTACCAGAGTTTCCACCACGGCTTCTCGACGGGCCCGGCGAGATAGATGCTGTCGGGGAACGTCTTCCGCAGGATGGCCAACGTATCGTCGCGCAGCTGCACGAGCTCGAGCTTGTCGTAGCTCCTGGCCAGAATATCCAGCGCGCTCTCGTTGGCCGCCGTCCGCGGAAAGCCGACAATCGCCGCCTGCGCCCGATTGACCGCGGCGACGTACGCGCCGCGGTTGAAATAGTAACGTGCGACATTCACCTCGTACCGGGCAAGCGCATTCGTCAGATAGACCATCCGGTCGGTCGCGTCCTGCGCGTAGCGGCTATCCGGAAACTTGGCCACGAGTTCCTTGAAGGCGGCGAACGCCTCGCGCATCCCCTTGGGCTCGCGCTCGGACAGGTCGAGCTCGTACACGTAGCCCATCAGCCCTTGATCTTCGCGGAAGTGAACGAGTCCCTTGAGGTAATAGGCGTAGTCGACGCTCGGGTGGTTCGGAAAGGTCCGGATGAAACGGTCGCAGGCCGCGACCGCCGCCGCGGTCTCGCCGGTGCGATAGTTGGCATAGGCGTACTCCAGGATCGCCTGCTGCGCGAAGCGGCCATACGGATAACGCGCCTCGAGCGTCTCGAACAGCTTGATCGCCCGGTTATAATTTCCCCCGACCATCGCCTCGTGCGCCTGCTTGTACAGTTGCTCGACGGTCAGGTTCGCCGTCTCGTCGACGACAGCGGGCAGCAGACCGCAGCCGCCAAGGGCGAGGATCGCCATCCAGCCGGCAAGCCAGGAGAGCAAGCCCCGGCGCGGCGCGGCGCGTTCGCGGGTGAATAGATTCGGATACGGCAAAGAGGGCATGCGTTGCAATCGCTTCGTTCGACCTGATGATTATAGCCGACGTCCTTTCTTGCCCTGCCCTGCGCATGCCTATGCCATCCCCTGACCCGCTCGCCGCGACTCCCGTCACCGGGCAGGAGGGCGGGGGCGTCACGCACACACTGACCTTGCCGCCCGATGCGGCCGGGCGCCGCTTCGATGCCGCGTTGGCGCGCGTGCTGCCGCAGTTCTCGCGCGCGCGCCTGCGGGCCTGGATCGATGCCGGTCGGGTCGCGGTCGACGGCCGCGTGGCGGCGCCGACCGCACGGGTCCACGGCGGCGAGGAGGTCGTGGTCCATGCGGCCGCCGATCCGCGGGAGATGGCGTTTCTCCCTGAAGCGATCGCCCTGTCGATTGTCGCCGAGGACGACACGCTGCTCGTCGTCGACAAGCCGGCAGGCCTCGTCGTGCACCCGGGCAGCGGCAACTGGGACGGCACGCTGCTGAATGCGCTGCTGCACCACGCGCCGCAGCTTGCCGGCGTGCCGCGCGCCGGGATCGTCCACCGCCTCGACAAGGACACGAGCGGCCTCCTGGTCGTCGCCAAGACACTGACCGCGCAGACGGCGCTGGTGCGCCAGCTGCAGGCCCGAAGCGTGACCCGCGAGTACCTGGCCCTGGCGGCGGGCGACATCGTCCGGGGCAACACCGTCGACGCCCCGATCGGACGCCACCCGACGCGCCGCACCACCATGGCCGTTGTCGCCACGGGAAAGCCGGCGCGCACGCACTTCGATGTCCTCGAGCGATTCGCAGTCGCGACACTGCTCCGCTGCCGGCTCGAGACCGGCCGCACGCACCAGATCCGCGTGCATCTTGCGTCCCTCGGCCATCCCCTGGTCGGCGATCCCGCCTACGGCCGAACGGGGCCCGTTCCGTTTGCACGGCAGGCGCTGCACGCCGCGCGGCTCGCGCTCGTCCATCCGTCGACGGGCCATGCCTGTGCGTGGACGTCCCCACTGCCGCGCGACTTCCAGGAGCTGATGACCGGACTGCGCGCGCGCACCGGATCGTGAACGACCCGACCACGGCCAGGATGCTGGTGAGCACGCTCCACGCCAGCGGTCTCGACTGGATCGTGCCCGACTGGCCGGCGCCCGTTCGCGTGGGCGCGCTCGTGACCACGCGCCGCGGCGGCGTGAGCGCCGGGCCGCTGGCCGCGATGAACCTCGGGCGCAAAGGACGCGATGAGGCCTCGGCGCTGGCCGAGAATCGGCGCCGGCTGGCGGCGTTCCTGCCGTCACCGCCGACATGGCTCGATCAGGTCCACGGGACCGCGGTCGCGACGCTGACGCGGGAGAAGGCGTTCCTCCCGGCGCCGGTTGCCGATGCCGCGGTCACATGCGAGCGCGACGTCGTCTGCGCGATCCTCACGGCCGACTGCCTGCCGGTGCTCTTCGCCGACCGTGCGGGCGTTGCGGTGGGCATCGCGCACGCCGGGTGGCGAGGAATGGCCGCAGGCGTGCTCGAGGCGACCATCGCGGCGCTCTCCGCTCTCGGCGCGCGGCGGGAAGACCTTATGGCCTGGCTCGGCCCCGCCATCGGCCCGACACGCTTCGAGGTCGGCGCCGATGTCCGCGACGCGTTCTGCGCGGATGACGACGGCGCCGCGGCCTGCTTCACGCCCCACGGGCCAGCGAAGTGGCACGCCGATCTCTATGGCCTGGCCCGGCGGCGGCTCACCCGCGGCGGAGTGACGCGGGTCAGCGGTGGCGGCTGCTGCACCTTCACGGACGAGGCGCGCTTCTTCTCGCATCGCCGCGACCCCCTGACGGGCCGGATGGCTGCCACGGTCTGGCTCGCGCGGGAGTGAAGCGGCGCGGGCTGCTGCTGCGACTGTCTTGCACCCTCGGCGATGGGCCGGCGTTCCGCCAGGAGTCGTAGCTGACCCCGCTTCCGTACGTATAATTCAGGGCGGCCGAAGCCCGGCCGTCGCAACCCCGCGCGAAGCCGCCTCCGAGTCCCCGCCTTGAGCATCCTGCTGCAGATCGTCATCGCCGCACTTGCGGGCGGCGTATTCGCGACGATCGCCGCCGCGGGCACGCTGGTCCTGCATCGGTCGTGGATCTCCCGCATCGTTTCGTTCGCCGTCGGCGCGCTGCTCGGCGCCGTCTTTCTCGAGCTGCTGCCGCAGGCGCTGGAGACCGGCAACGCCGAGCGGGTGATGGCGACCGTGCTCGCCGGCCTGCTGGCGTTCTTCGCGCTCGAGAAGCTGGTGCTCTGGCGGCACGCGCACGGCCACGCCGAGCACGAGGACGGCGCCGACGAGTCGGAGCACGAGCACGCGCTGCACGCGCACGGCACGGATCAGGGGCGTTCGGGGCTGATGATCCTCATCGGCACCAGCGTGCACAATTTCTGCGACGGCGTGGTCATCGCCGCGGCGTTCCTGGCGAGCACGGCGCTGGGCGTCGCCACGACGGTGGCGATCGTCGCGCACGCGGTGCCGCAGCAGGTCGGCGACTTCGCGGTGCTCGTCCATTCGGGGTTCGCGCGGAAGCGCGCCTTCGCCTATAACGTGGCAGTCGGCATCGCCACGCTGGTCGGTGCGCTCGCGGGCTACGTCGCGCTGGCCGACATGCAACAGGCGCTGCCCACGGCGCTCGCCATCGCCGCGTCAAGCCTGCTGTACGTGGCGGTGGCTGACCTCATACCGAGCCTGCACCGGCGGCCGGAGCCCATCGAGACAGCGAAGCAGCTGTTGCTGATCGGGCTGGGAATTGCCGTGATCGCGCTCGCGCACGTGGTGCTCGAGCCTTGATGGCCGGGATTACGAGTCCCGTGCCACCCGCGCCAAGCGAACTCGCCGCGCAGTGGCATGCCCTCGCCGAGGAATGGGCGCGGTGGTATGCGAAAACCGCGTCCGAATTCACGGGTGCGCCGCTGCTGGGCAGCATCGCCAATCTCGCGCTGGCGCCCTTTCCGCCGACCGGTCCCGTCGACGTCGAGCAGTTCGCCGCGCTCAACGAGAAATACCGGCCCCGCTGGGAGGCGTTGTGGTCCGCGGCGATCGCCGCGGCCGCCGCGGGCGGGCTTCCGGAGCGGCCACTGCCCGAGGTGGCGAGCGGTGCGCCCGGCGATCGCCGCTTCGCCGCGCGCGAGTGGCGGGAGCTGCCCTACTTTGCGCTGATGAAGCAGGGCTACCTGCTGCTCGGGGAATACCTGGGCGCGGCCGCGACGCTCGCGCCACTCCCGGAGCCGGACCGGCAACGCCTCCTGTTCCTGACGAAGCAGTGCGTGGATGCGCTGGCGCCGACCAATTTCATTGCGACCAATCCGGACGCGTTGAAACGCGCGCTGTCGACCGAGGGAGCGAGTCTCATGCGGGGCGTCGCCAACCTCGCCGAGGACGCGCGGCGCGGCCGCATCACGATGAGCGACGAGGGCGCGTTCGCCGTCGGACGCAACCTTGCCGTCACACCTGGCAGTGTCGTTTTCCGCAACGACCTGATCGAGCTCATCCAGTATGCGCCGACGACGGCACGCGTGTACCGGCGGCCGCTGGTGATCGTGCCTCCCTGCATCAACAAGTACTACATTCTCGATCTGCAGCCCGAGAATTCCCTCGTCCGCTGGGCCGTCGGCGAAGGTCACACGGTGTTCATGATCTCGTGGCGCAACATCCCGCCCGAACTCGGCCGCCTGACATGGGACGACTACCTCGAGACGGGCGTCCTCGGCGCGATCGCCACCGCGCGGCAGATCACCGGCAGCAGGACCGTCAACACGCTCGGCTTCTGCGTCGGCGGCACGCTGCTCGCGTGCGCGCTGGCGGTGCTCGCGGCCCGCGGCGACCGGTCCGTCGCGAGCGTCACGCTGCTCACCACGATGCTGGACTTCGCGGACCCTGGCGACATCGGCGTCTACGTGTCGCGCGAGATGCTCGCCGCGCGCAAGTCCGCGCTGATGGCGGGCAAGCGCATGCAGGGCAGCGAGCTTGCCGGCGCGTTCGCGAGCCTGCGCGCCAACGAGCTCGTCTGGAACTACGTGGTCAGCAACTATCTCAAAGGCGAGACGCCGCCCGCGTTCGACCTGCTCTACTGGAACGGCGACTCGTCGAACCTGCCGGGCCCCATGTGCGCGTACTACCTCGAGCAGATGTATCTCGACAACAAGCTGCGCGAGGGCGGCGCGCTGACGATGTCCGGCGAACGCGTCGATCTCGCGCGCGTGACGATGCCCGCCTGCATCGTCGCCTCGCGCGACGACCACATCGTGCCGTGGCGATCGGCGTACCAATCCACGCGGCTGCTCGGCGGCGAGGTAACCTTCGTGCTGGGCGCGTCCGGGCATATCGCCGGCGTCGTCAACCCGCCGGCGAAGAACCGGCGCAATTACTGGACCCATCCAATGTTCGCGGCCACGGCCGACGACTGGCTGGCGCGTGCCGAGACGCATCCTGGAAGCTGGTGGCCGCACTGGGGCGCGTGGGTCGCCCGCCATGGCGGCAGGCGGGTTCCGGCGCCGCGCGCGGCAGGCAGCGCCGCCAACCCCCCGCTCTACCCGGCGCCGGGTCGGTACGTGCTCGAGACACCTGAGTAAGCGGCCGCAGCTCCTGCCGACCGGCAAAAAGAGCTCCGACCCTGCCACGGCATCCCGGCCTGCGCTAACATGCGGCCGGGGGCCCGACACCTGACCCGACCAACGCCCGGTACCAGAAACCGGCATCGCCAGAGGAGAGAGAACATGCCCACGAAAGTTCCGCGCGTCGCGCTCGTCACCGGAGGGATGGGTGGCCTCGGCGAAGCGATCTGCATCAAGCTCGCCGCACTCGGCTACATGGTCGTCACCACCCACTCCCCGGGCAATGCCACGGCGCAGGAGTGGCTCGAAGGCATGAACAAGATGGGCTACGGCTTCCGCGCGTATGCCTGCGACGTCGCCGACTGGGATTCGTGCGTCGCCTGCGCGCAGAAGGTGGTCGCCGAGGTCGGTCCGATCGACGTGCTGGTCAACAACGCCGGCATCACGCGCGATTCGACGTTCAGGAAGATGGATCGTGTGAACTGGGATGCGGTGCTGACCACCAATCTCGATTCCTGCTTCAACATGACCAAACAGGTGTGCGACGGCATGGTCGACCGTGGCTGGGGCCGGATCATCAACATCTCGTCGGTCAACGGGCAGAAAGGCGCGTTCGGCCAGGTCAACTACTCCGCGGCCAAGGCCGGCATGCACGGCTTCACCAAGGCGCTGGCCCTCGAGGTGGCGCGCAAGGGCGTCACGGTCAACACGATCTCGCCGGGCTACATCGGCACGAAAATGGTGATGGCGATCCCCACCGAAGTGCTCGACTCCAAGATCATTCCGCAGATCCCGATGGGCCGGCTCGGCAAGCCGGAGGAGGTCGCGGGGCTGGTGGCGTATCTGTCGAGCGAGGAAGCTGCTTTCGTCACCGGCGCCAACATCGCGATCAACGGCGGCCAGCACATGTTCTGACGGGATCCACGGCGAGGGGCATCCGGCATCCGCGCAGACGAAAAAAACCCCGCAGGTTGCCCTGCGGGGCTGAGGCTGTATCTCTCAGGAGGAGGAGAAAGATACAGATCGTTGCGTGCAACCTTTAGGCAGCCTTGCGGCCCTTGACGATGGGCTTCATCGCGTTCGCGGCATTGGTGGAGGCGGCGCGCACGCTGGCATCGGCCAGGTTCACGACCTGCTTCGTCGCCTTCTGGAACTGGTCGAACGCGGCGGTCGACGCAGCGAAGGTCGACTTGAACGCATTGACAGCGGCATCCGAGCCGGCCGGGGCTGACTTGCTGGCCTGCTCGACCCAGGCGGCGGTGTCCTTCGTGTACGTCGACCACGCTTCTTCGGCGAGCGCCGTGAACTGCGCTTGCGCTTGCGACGAGATCTCGTACAGGCTGCGGGTGTAGGCGGTCGCTGCTTCGACGCCGGTTTCGGCGTACTTGGCGCGCAGCGCCATCAGGTCCTCGACATCCTTGACCGACGCGGCGGCAGCGGCGCTTTCGACGCCCTTCGCCAGCACGACCTTGGCGGCGTTCATGTTCAGATTGACGAGCTTCTCGGCATTCTGCATCGCGAGCGCGGCGAGCTTCGTGGCTTGCGCGACATTGACCTTGTTGAAATCGGCGAATTGTTCAGCGGCTGAATACATGGTGGTTCCCTTTCGTGGGTTGATCACGGTCGCCCGACGCGACCCGTTCCGTTCGAATCTCCGGGTGCCTGCCGACCGATCAGCCCAGTGGTTCAGGCTTCCTCGGGGACGACGATATTGCTGCACCGCACAAACGTCATTGTAGGTAGGGAAAAGAGCGAAGTCAAGACTTTTTTGTGCACCGCACCAATGCATTGCCGCCAGGCGACAACGAGAATCCAAACATCCTATAAATCAGCCAGTTATAATATTCGTTCCCCGATCCCGGAGCGCGCCATGAGCGATTCCCCGCGCATCATCAAGAAATACCCGAACCGACGCCTCTACGACACGGCCAACAGCGGGTACATCACCCTCGCCGACGTGAAGCAGATGATCCTCGCGGATCTCGTGTTTCAGGTGATCGACGCGAAAACGGGTGACGACATCACCCGCACCATTCTGCTGCAGATCATCCTCGAGGAGGAGGCGGGCGGAATGCCGATGTTCAGCTCGGCGATGCTCGCGCAGATGATCCGTTTCTACGGCAGCGCGCAGCAGACGATCATGGGCCAGTACATCGAGCAGAACGTCACGGCGTTCCTCGCGATCCAGCACAAGCTCCAGGACCAGGCGAAGCAGATCTACGGCGACAAGATGATGATCACGCCCGATCTGTGGAAGCAGTTCATGCAGATGCAGGCTCCCGCCATGCAGGGGATGCTCGGCAACTACCTCGAGCAGAGCGCGAAGCTGTTCATGGACATGCAGCAGCGGATGCAGGACCAGACGCGCGGCATCTTCTCGGCGTTTCCGTTCCCCGCTTTCGGTGCTGCGCAGCAAACCGCGCCGGACGACGAAGGGAAGCGCTGATCGCCCGAAGCACCGCAACAACCGGACGGCAGCGCCCGGTTCTATTGCGATGCGGCAATGCTGCGCCCGGCGTGCCTTGAGCACGGGTTTCCCGCAGCGCGACGCGGGCGCGACCCCGGACCCACCTGATGCGACGTAAACCCGATGCTGCTCCCCCGGCAGCTCCGACCCGAGTGCCACAGCCTCCGGCAAAGCGCATGGAACCGCGCCCACCGCGCGTGGGCTTCGTCTCGCTCGGCTGTCCCAAGGCACTCGTCGACTCCGAGCTGATCCTCACGCAGCTGCGCGCCGAAGGGTACGCGATCGCGCCAACCTACGCCGGCGCCGATCTCGTCGTCGTCAATACCTGCGGCTTCATCGATGCCGCGGTCGCGGAGTCGCTCGACGCCATCGGCGAGGCCATTGCCGCGAACGGCAAGGTGATCGTCACCGGCTGCCTCGGCGCGAAGGACGGCGGCGGCTTCGTCCGCGACGCCCATCCGAAGGTGCTCGCCGTCACGGGGCCGCATGCCGCGGGCGAAGTGATGTCGGCGGTCCACGCGCACCTGCCGCAGCCGCACGATCCGTTCGCCGACCTCGTCCCGCCGCAGGGGATCAGGCTCACGCCGCGCCACTACGCGTACCTCAAGATCAGCGAGGGCTGCAACCACCGCTGCACGTTCTGCATCATTCCCTCGATGCGCGGCAATCTCGTGAGCCGGCCGCTGGGCGACGTGCTGGCGGAAGCGCAGCGGCTGCTCGACGCCGGCGTGAAGGAACTGCTGGTGATTTCGCAGGACACGAGCGCCTATGGCGTGGATGTCAGATATCGCACCGGCTTCTGGCAGGGCCGGCCGCTGAAGACGCGCATGACGGAGCTCGCCGTCGCGCT
>CAYGYQ010000012.1:24002-28326 GCA_964354035.1 uncultured Bordetella sp. | reverse complement strand
AGCACCTCCAGGCCGTTGCTGATCATGTGCTGCACGTAGATGCCGTCGAGCACGATGCCCGCAGCAGCGGCCCGCGCCGTGAGCTCGCGATAGGCCGCACGGGCCTCTGTCTCCGCGTCAATGCCCAGCGCCAGCAGGCCCGCGGCCGCGCGATGCGTGACCGCCGCCGAAATCCCTTTCATCGCGACCGGCATGCCCACCGCCAGCGCGGCTGCGGCCGCCTCATCCGCCGAATGCACGAGCCGCCCCGCGGCGACTGGAAGTCCTGCCGCGGCGAGCAGCCGATGGCAATCCGGCTCCGAAATCACGCCAGCAGTCGCGCGGCCCGGCACGTGCGCCGGCCAGTCGAAGGGCAGCGCCGGGACCGGCTCCCCGATATCGCTCGCGATGGCCGAGTATCGGCGGGCGAGCCGTCCCAGTACGCCGATCGCCCGCTCGTACTCCGCGAACACGTATACGCCCCGCTCGCGCAGGAACTCCGGGACCCCGCGCGGCGCGAGCGGCCAGCCCAGGCACACGGTCTTGGCCGTGCGGTGCCGGAAGTCGCAAACGACCTGCGCGATATCCATCGCCCGCTGCGCCATGGGACCGAACTGCAGCAGGATGGATTGAATGCCGGGATCGGCGGCGATCACGTCCAGCACTTCCGCGAAGTGGGCAAACCACTCCGCCCGGTTGAATACCTGCGGCGTGAGGTCGACCGGATTCTCGATCGCCGCGATCGGCGGCACGAGCGGACGCACGCGCTCGCGCGTCGCCGCGGTCAGCATCGGCATCGCGAGGCCGTGGCGCGCCGCCTGATCCGCCGCCAGCACGCCCCCGCCGCCGCCGAAGGTGACGGCGGCGACGCCATGGCCCGAGGGCAACTTGCCAAGATCCGTGCTGCTCAGGAACAGCGCCTGGTCCAGCAGCTCCTCCAGCGAATGCACCTGAATGACCCCCGCGTCGCGGAACACCGCGTCCCACACGCGTCGCTCTCCTGCGAGCGCGCCCGTGTGCGCCGCCGCCGCGCGTGCGCTCGCCGGCGTCTCGCCGCCCTTCAGCACGACGACCGGCTTGCCCGCTGCGCGCGCCTCCGCCAGCGCGGCCACGAAGCGCGTTCCATCCTTGACGCCCTCCAGATAGGCCGCGATGACCTTGGTGTGGGCGTCCACGACCAGCGCATGCAGGTAATCCGCCGCGGTCAGCACGGCCTCGTTGCCGCTGCTGATCATGTAACGAAAGCCGAAACCGGCCTGCTGGGCGAACGCCTGGGCCATGGTGGCCAGTCCACCGCTCTGGCTCACCATCGAGATGTCGCCACGCGCCAGCGAGTCGGTCTCGATCAGGAACGACGCGAAGCTCGCCGTCATCGGCATCCGCGTGTCGATGATGCCGATGCAGTTCGGCCCGGCGAGAATGAAGCCCGTGTCGCGACACGCCTCCACCAGCTCGCGCTGCAAGGGCTCGCCGCGCTGGCCGACTTCTGCGAAGCCCCCGGCCCAGACGATCCCGAAGCGAATTCCGGCCACGGCGCATTCGCGCACCAGAGTGGGAATGGAGTCCGCTCCCGTTGCAAACAGCGCGAGATCGGCCGGCGCCGGAAGATCGGCGACACTCGCGTAGCAGGCAAGCCCGTGCACTTCGGAGCGCCGCGGATTGACCGGCCAGAGCGCTCCCGGATAGCCGAACTTGCGCAGCAGGCGAATCGCCACGCCGCCGAGATTTCCCGGTTGGTCGGAAGCGCCGATCACCGCAATCGACCGGGGCGCGAGCAGGCGCGAGATATCCGGGAAAGGCGACGAGTTCATGTCCTGCATGGGAGATCGAAGGGCCTCGCGTTTGCCTCACGCCGGGCGACTGACCGTCGCGCGAAGCGCGCTACCGATAGGGTACACTTATACGCGCCATGCCCGACACCGACATGCCATCTGAACCGCACGGCTTGCAGCCCGGTTTCGTCGAGACCGAGATCGCCGCGCCGCATGTTGCCGTCGTGGCACTGGCGCGGCCCCCGGTGAACGCGCTGGGCCGGGAGATTCGCGAGGAGCTCCTGCGGACCTTCGATTCCCTCCAGGAACGCGCCGACGTGCGCGTCATCGTCCTCACCGCCCGCGGCAAGGTGTTTTGCGCGGGCGCCGACCTCAAGGAACGGCAGGTGCTTGGTAGCGCCCCCGGCGACCACCTGCGCGCGAACCGGCTCACCCGCGAGGCCTTTTTTGCAATCCTCGACAGCAGCAAGCCGGTCGTCGCCGCGGTGAATGGCGCGGCGCTGGGCGCAGGCTTCGTGCTGGCGGCGTGCTGTGACCTGATCTTCGCCGCCGACACCGCGGTGTTCGGGATGCCGGAGATCGACGTCGGCATGGGCGGCGGCGCGAGCTTTCTGCAGCGTATCCTGCCGCCGTCCAAAGTACGCCGGATGATGCTGACCGGCGAGCGTGTCCCGGCGGCCGAACTCTACCGGCTGGGTGCGGTGGAGGCGTGCCTGCCCGATGCCCGTTTGCTGCCGGCAGCCCTCGAGGTGGCATCGGCGATCGCCACCAAGAGTCCGGCGGCGGTGCGCACGATCCGTGAGTCGTTTCTGACCGTCGAAGGCCTGGGGTTGCGTGAAGGCTTTCGCGTCGAGCAGAACTACATCACGCCGCTCAGCAAGACCCCCGAGGCCCAGGAGGCGCGGCGTGCCTTCCTGGAAAAGCGCAAGCCGGTATTCTGAGGCGGGCGATGTCGCAACGCTGGAAGCGCCACCCTGGGCCGCGATCATGGTCTGCCTGCGGCTCCGCCTGGGCGACTGCCTGGCGCAGACGCATCTCCACGCCCGTAGCCCCTGCGCAATCCTGTGCGCGGAATGGCTGCCGGGAATATCCCGTCACAATTCGCTGAACGCACTTCCCCGAGGAGGATCACCATGCCGCGCTACGATTCACCGTACGATCCATCCACGATGCCGCGCAACCTGGAGCACGTCATCTACGAAAAGAAAGGGCACGTCGCGTACGTCACGCTCAACCGACCCGAAGTCCGCAACGCCCTGCACTCGTTTGCCTATGCTGAGATGCGCTCCTGCTGGCGCGACATCGGCCTCGATCCCGAGATCTACGTCGGCATCGTGACCGGAACCGGGCAGGCCTTCTGTTCCGGGCGCGACGTCAAGTTCCTCGCTCAATATCAGGCACAGGGCAAGCGCACGCCGCACGAGGACCCGAACAGTCCGCTGTTCCACTGGGGCGGCGGCGGACAGCCGCAGGACGTGAACCTCGAAAAGCCGCTGATTGCCGCCGTCAACGGCTTCGCCGTCGGCGTAGGGCTGAACATCATCCTGCAGTGTCAGCTTCGGGTGATGGCGGACGATGCCTGGATCGGCGACCAGCACACCAACGTCGGTCGCCTGGGCGCGCCACACGAGATGTACACCGCCCTGCCGCGCACGACGGCCGCCTATCTCACGCTTTGCAATGGCCGGTTGACCGCCCAGGAGTGCCTGCAGCAGGCGATCGTCAACAAGGTGGTGCCACGGGATCAGCTGATGAAGACGGCCGAGCAGCTCGCCGAGATGGTTTGCCTTGGCTCTCCGCTCGCGGTACAGGGTGCGATCCGTCTGTATCGCCTGACCGCGTCGTTCCCCCCGTCGCTTTCGGCCTACGCGCGCCATCTCGATCAGGAAATCGCCGAGACCGAGGACGGCGCCGAGGGCTCACGCGCATTCAAGGAGAAACGCCGGCCCGTCTGGAAGCTGCGCTAGCGTCCGGCGACGGTCGATGCAGGTACACTAGGAGCAGCGATCGTCGGAAAGAGGCGCAGACCTCATCTTCAAAATTGGAGGAACCAACATGCGGTGGTATTCAAAGTGGAAGGTTGCACTGGCTGCGGCCATCGCCGGAGCCCTCGCCGGCGCAACGTGCATCGAGGCGCTCGCGCAGGGCGGCGCGTTCCCGACGCGGGGCAAGCCGATCACGATCATCGTCCCTTACGCCCCCGGCGGCGTCACCGATACCGGCGCGCGCCTGATGGCCGCCGCTCTGGAAAAGGAGCTGACGACGCCGGTCGTAGTCGTCAACAAGCCGGGGGCGGCCTCCCAGATTGGCTTGACGGAGCTCGCGCGAGCAAAGCCGGACGGCTACACCCTGTCATACGTCGTGCTGCCCACGGTGGTCACCCATTACCTGGTGCCGGGCCGCGACTTGACGTATACGCGGTCGAGCTTCCAGCCGGTGGCGATGCACCACTACGTGCCCCAGACGATCTCGGTCCGCGCGGACAGTCGCTACCAGACGCTGCGTGACCTGGTCGAGGCGGCGCGCAAGAGTCCGGAAACGATCTCGATCAGCGACAGCGGCCTGATGGCGGT
>CAYGYQ010000012.1:0-23902 GCA_964354035.1 uncultured Bordetella sp. | reverse complement strand
ACGTTGACCAAGGCCATGAAGAAGGTGATCGACAGTCCGGAGCACCAGAAGAAGCTGCAGGAGCTCGCGCTTGCGCCGGCGTACCTCGATCCCGCCGCCTATACCAAGCTCTGGATCGACACGGAAGTCCGGATGAAACCCATTCTCGAGAATCTGCAACAGAAATGATACCCACCACTTCTCGCTTTCATTCGTCGCTATTGGGCTCGTCGCACGAGGAGGAATGATGCACAAATTGCTGGCAGCGGCATGGTCGCTTTGCTTGTTCCTGAGCGGCGCTTCGGTGTGCGCGCAGGACTTTCCGACGCGCCCGATCACAATGATCGTCGGTTACGGCGCCGGCGGATCGACCGATCTCGCCGCCCGGATCGTCGCCTCGCACATGGAGAAGACGCTGGGGCAGCCGATCATCATCGAGAACAAGGTTGGCGGCAACGGAGTGGTGGGAACGCGCGCCGTCTCCACGGCCAGGCCCGATGGCTACACCATCGGCATGACGTCGGGGTCGATTCTCACGGTGCTGCCGTATACGACGGATCTCGGCTTCGATCCGCTGAAGCTGACATTCGTAGGCTCCACCCACGAATCGTATTACGCCATATGGGTGCGCTCGGACAGCCGGTACAAGACCATTCAGGATCTGGTGGCGTATGCCAAGGCCAATCCGGACAAGGTCGTTACCGCCAATTCAGGCGGATTCGGCATTCCCGACATCGCGATGGCGCAGTTGGCGCAGGCGACGGGCGGCTTCACGTACCGCACGGTGCCGACGTCCGGCGGCGCGGAGCAGGTCCTCAAGCTGCTCGCCGGCGACGTCGAGGTCGAGGCCAACTCGGCCACCGCCACGTTGTCCCATATGCGGGAGGGGAAGATTCGCGCTTTGCTGGTCGTCAGCACGTCATGGCCCGAGCTGGAGAAGCTGGGCGTGCCGCTGAGCTCGAAGCTCTACGGCTTCACCGCGCGCAATCTCGCGTCGGTCGTAGGTCCGCCCGGGCTGCCCGAACCCATCCGGCAAAAGCTGGAAGACGCGCTGAAGAAGGCGATGGCCGATCCGGCGACTCATGAACGACTGGTCAACACCGGAGAACTCATCGAATTCAAGACCGGCAACGAGATCAGGGAAGCCGCCACCAAGGCGCAGGCCGACCAGTACCTCGTGGCCAAGCAATTGGGCAAGGCAATCAGGTAACGTGCTTCTCCGAAATGCGGGTGCCTGCCGGCTCTCGGCGCTTTCCCCCGACCGTCCGCGCTCCGCGCGATCCTTTCGCACCCGCAGGTCTGATCTGAATACGCGCTGATGGATTCGCTGTCGAGTCTGATGCACGGCTTCGGCATCGCGCTGCAGCCGGGCAACCTGCTGTTCGCTTTGATCGGTTCGATCATCGGCACCGCGGTCGGTGTGCTGCCCGGGATTGGTCCGATTGCCGCCATCAGCATCCTGCTTCCGCTCACGTTCCACCTCGACGCGACCGGCGCAATCATCATGCTGGGCGCGATCTATTACGGCGCGATGTACGGCGGCACCGTGACCGGCGTGCTGATGAAGGTGCCGGGCGAAGCCGCATCGGCCATCACCTCGATCGACGGCTACGAAATGGCCAAGCAGGGTCGCGCCGGCGCGGCGCTGGCGATCGCGGCGATCGGGTCGTTCATCGGCGGCACGATCGCAACGGGTGTCCTGGTCGTGGCAGCTCCGCCACTGGCGCGCGTCGCACTGGCCTTCGGGCCGCCGGAGTTCTTCGGACTGATGATGGTCGGGATGACTCTGCTCATCGGGTTTACCGGTGGCTCTCCGCTCCTGGGGCTCATCAGCGCGCTCCTCGGCCTGGCGCTGTCGATCCCCGGAACCGATCTCGTCGAGGGAACTCCGCGGCTGACCTTCGGCCGTGCCGAACTCCTGGAAGGCATCGAGTTCGTGCCCGTCATCATGGGGCTGTACGGCATCGCCGAAATCCTGCACAACCTGGAAGCGAAGGCCGGTCGCGTCGAGATGGCGCGGATCAATTCCAAGATGCTGACCAGGAAGGAGCTCTCGCAGTCCGCGATGCCGATCACCCGCGGCACGCTGATCGGCGTTTTCTGCGGCCTCATACCCGGGATCGGCACGCTGCTGCCGACCATCGTCTCGTATGCGGTGGAAAAGCGCGTCTCCAGGCATCCGGAGAAATTCGGCAAAGGCGCTATCGAAGGCGTTGCCGGCCCCGAGACCACCAACAACGCTTATGCCAACGGCGCGCTGATTCCTCTTTTCACGCTGGGCGTTCCCGCTTCACCCACGATCGCGGTGCTGCTGGGCGCGTTCATGATGAACGGCCTCACGCCGGGTCCGTTCCTGTTCCAGGAGAAGCCGGACTTCGTGTGGGCGGTGATCGCGAGCCTCTACGTCGGCAACGTGCTGCTGCTGGTGCTGAATCTGCCGCTGGTCGGCATCTGGGTCCACCTGTTGCGCATTCCCTACTCGATTCTCTTTCCGCTCATCCTGGCCTTCACCGCGGTCGGCTCCTACACCACCCGCAGCAGCCTGTTCGATGTCGGCGTGCTGATCGTCTTCGGTATCATCGGTTACGTCTGCAAGAAGATCGGCTTTCCGGTCGCGCCGATGGCCTTCACCCTCATTCTCGGCCCGTTGACCGAGAAGGCCCTGCGGCAGTCGCTGTCGATGTCCGGCGGCGACCTGTCGGTGCTGGTGCGCGGTCCGCTCTCGACCGGCTTGATGATCGTCGCTGCGCTTGTGCTCGCGTTCCCGGTGTTCCGCTGGGTGTGGCGGCGGCTGACGGGGCGCAAAGCGATCGCGATCCCGCTAGCCGACAACTAGCAGGCCATCCAGGGCGACTGCTCCTTCGCGGGTCCACAGCACCGGATTGACCTCAAAGACGAACCGCGTCCAAGGCGCGGTCACTGCCAGCTCCGAAAAGCGCGCGATGAACGCGGCGGCATGATCGCAACTCAGCGTTCCCTTGACATCGACCGCGTGACGGCGGCTGCGCAACCGGTCGAGCATGTGAGCGGCGAGCGCCGCGCTGACGGGAGCGCGCTCGGTGACAACGTCGTCGATCAACTCGGTGAGCACGCCGCCGCTGCCGCAGCTGACCATCGTCCCGAACACCGGATCGCGAAAGGCCGTGACCAGGAGCTCGGCGCCGCTCTTGTGCATCTTCTGCACATAGCAGCCGTCCATCCGGACCGACAGTTCCAGGCCGCGCGCGGCAAGACGGCGAAAGGCGCTCCGGACCTCCTGTTCCGAGCGAACATCGACCGCGAGCAGACCGGCCTTGGCGCGGTGCGTGACTTCCGCGCTGATGCCCTTCAGCACGACCGGCAATCCTAACGACTCGGCGATCCGTACTGCCTGCGCCTCGTCCGTCGCAAGGAGGCCGGCAGCAACCGGCAAGCCGGCGGCCTTCAGGATGCGATGGCATTGATGCTCGGAAACGACGGCCTCGGTGTCCTCGACGGCAACGAAACCCGACCAGTCGAACGCGGTCAGTCCGACGTCCGTGGTACGCGCCGGCCGCCCGGCGGCGGCGCCATGCGCCGCCAGTCGGGCGATGCCCGCGATGCCACGGGCGGCCTCGACGAACGAATAGATGCCGTGCCCGGCCAGCCGGGCCGGCACATCGCGCGGCGGCGACGGCCAGCAGACGCAGACCGGTTTCACGGCGCGCCGGGAAAGGCCGCAGATGATGTCGGAGATTTCGGCGGCCTTCGACGCGAGCGACCCCACGATGAACAGGAGCGAATGGATTTGCGGTTCCTCGGCGATGACGTCGAGCGCATGCGGAAGCTGCGCCAGGGCTTCGGCGCGAAACGCGGTGGTCGGGGTCAGATCGAGGGGGTTAGCCGCCGAGGCGACCGAGACCAGTAGCGGGCGCAGCCGATCGGCGCACTCGTCGCTCAGGGCCGGTGTGGACAGACCGTTGATAGCGCATTGGTCGGCCGCGAGAACGCCGTTGCCGCCACCGAACGTGATGACTCCCACACCGGGACCGGAACAAACCTTGCCCCTGTTGGCAACCAGCATCAGCATGACGTCCACCAGCTCTTCCACCGAGCAGACGCGGATGACTCCCATCTCCTTCAGAATGGCGTCGAACACGCGATCCGCGCCGACCAGCGCGCCCGTGTGCGCCTGTGCGGCGCGCGCCGTGGCCCCGGCGATGCCGGCCTTGATCAGCACCACCGGCTTGTCCTGCCTGCGTGCCGCTTCGAGTGCGCGCAACAGCTTGGGCCCGTCGGTGGTGCCTTCGAGATAGCCGCCGATGATGCCGGTGCCCGGATCCTGCGCGAACGCGTGGAGATAATCGGCGAAGCTCACCACCGCCTCGTTGCCGCTGCTCACCATGTAGCGAAAGCCGAAACCGGCCTGCTGCACCATCGAAAAACTCGTCGTCGCGATGCCGCCGCTCTGACAGACCGTCGAAATGACGCCGGGACGCAGCGTGTCCATCTCGTAGAGCGCGGTGGCGAAGGTCGCGGTGACCGGGGCCGTCGCGTTGATGATCCCCACACAGTTGGGACCGCAAAGCGTGAAGTCCCTTGCGCGGCACAGTGTCGTGAGCTCGTGCTGCAGGCGGGCACCATCGCCGCCCGCCTCGGCCAGCCCACCGGCGTAGGCGATCCCATAACGCACCCCCGCATCGGCGCACTCGGCAACGGCCTCCAGCAGGGCACTCGCGGGGATCGCCAAGATCGCCAGCTCCGGGACCTCCGGCAACTCGGAAACCCGGGTGTAGCACGGCAGATCCGCCACTGCGGCGGCGGACCGATTGATCGGCCAGACCCGACCGGGAAACTTGAACTTCTGCAGTCGCCGGACCGTATCGCCTCCGACATTTCCGGGCTGTTCGGACGCGCCGATCACCGCAATGGATCGGGGCTCCAGAAGCGGGCCGAGATTGGGAAAGTCTTCGCCTGTGGGAGAAAGCATCGGCTGGTTCATCCTGAGCAATTGGTCGTGGCGGAGGCTCGACCGGCGCGGCAACCCGGGACGCCAGGCGTCTGGCTTCGATCCGGGTTCGATCGTTGTAGTGATTTGATCAGAATCCCAGGCCACGCAGAAAATCGATCGACGCATTCGGCAAGGGAACCCGCAGAAAGCGCTCGAACGCGAAATGGACCCCGAAGCTCCCGGCCAGCGCGATGACGAGCTTGATCAACGGATGCCCACGATCGAAGGCGAAGAAGAGAAACAGCAGCAACGCCAGCATCGAGAGGTCGAAACCCAGTGGCACCAGCAGGGCGCCGAAGGCCACGAGCGCCAGCAGGACCGCGGCGATGCGGCGCAGTCCGCCGCGCTCGGATTCGAACCGCTCCGGATCCTCCGCTCTCCCCTTGAGGCAAAGCTGGACGACCCAGATCGCGCTCAGCACCGTGAGCGGCAGTCCGACCCAGAAGGCGGTGAATCCGGGGCCTGGCCCGTACTGGCCCTTCAGCTTCAGCGCGTAGCCCCCGTAGGTCATGAACAACCCCGCGGCCATGAACAGAACGGCCATCACCAGCGATGCTCGGCGCATTGCGATCTCGACGTTCTCGATGCACTTCCTGAAATGCCGACAAGACTTCCGTCATGCTCGAAGATTGCATTCTAGTCCGGGATCCGCCGATGCGATCGGCAAGCGGAAGCCGAACAAACGGGCGGGATTCTCCCACAAGACCTTGCGCCGGTCGTCGGGGTCCGGAAGCCAGCGCGGCAGGCACGCAAGGCCGGGACCGTAATCCACGCGCTCGTTAACTCGCACGAAAGGCCAATCCGAACCCCATACGCAGTTGTCCGGCGTGAAGGCCCCGATCACCGCCGCGATGAACGGATCGACGTCGCGATACGGCGGGCCTTCGCGCGAGCAGCGAAACGGTCCCGAAAGCTTGACCACGGCATTGCCCGACTCGCCAAGCGCGAGCAGCGCTACGAACCCCGGTTGGGCGACACCTTGCCTGACGTCCGGACGTCCGAAATGATCGACGACGATGCGAACGCCCGCTCGGCGCAGCAGCGGCGCCGCCGCCGCCAACTCGTCCTTCTCGCAATGAATCTGCAGGAACCAGTTCATCTCCTTGATTCGAGCGAGCAAGCGGTCCGCGCCGGGCTCGGTGAGCTCGCGCAGCCCGTAGGTGCTGAGATTCATCCGAATGCCGACCACACCGCGATCGGAGTGCGCCGCAAGGTCGCGCTCGGAGATCGCCGGGTTCACCAGGGCGACGCCCTTCAGGCGGCCGCGGGATGCCGCGATGGCGTCCAGCATGCAGCGGTTGTCGCGGCCGTAAGGCTGGGCCGCGACCAGAAGGCCGTGCGTCATGGCGTGCGCGTCCAGAACCGCCAGGAAAGACGCGACGGTGCCCCGCTGGCTGGGTTCGGGGACGTAAACCGGCTCGCTGGCAAACGGATAGGCCGCACCGCAGAAGACGTGGGCGTGACAATCCGCGGCGGGGTCCATCGTCATGGACGACGCAACCGGCGCGACAGGCTATCCGCGCGGGACGACTTCGACCCTCGCGTCCCCCACCGTCAGCTTGACGCCGTTCTCGTCTTCGCACCATACGTCCAGCGCGTACACCACCGATCCGCGCGCCTGGGATTCCGCCGACGTGACCGTCCCGCGCACGCTCACCGTCGCCCCAAGCAAAGTCGGCTTGATGAACTTGGTGCGCAGCTCGCCTCGCTCGATGTAATCGAGCCCGAATTGCTCGATCAGCATTTCCGAGCACCAATTGGTCGAGATCATGCCGTCGGCGATGATCGCCGGCAGCCCCTCCGCGCGCGCGTAGTCGTCATCGGTGTGGATATTGACCGTCACGCGGGCGAGCTCGCCCTTGGCCGCCGACAGCATCGCGCTGTCGTACCACTGTATGCGCTCCGGCGTCATGACTCGGACCGGACCGGCGATTGCGGCGCCTACCGGAAGGCGACGTGCGGCGTTCTCGGCGGTCATGATTGGCTCCCCCCTTCGGGTCGGTATTTCAGCAGCGTCTTGTCGGTGTAGGTCGTCACCAGGCGGCCATCCGCCGTGCGCACCTCCAGGTAATAGTCGATGTACGTGCGCCCGCGCTTCACGTACCTGCCGGTGATCCTGCCGCTGACGATGAGACGCTCCCCGACGTAGGCGGGGCTGTGCTGACGCGCGTGATATTCGTAGTGAATGCGCGCGTCGGGGCCGCCGGGTTCCGTGGAAATGCGTCCGCCCGCGCTCACGCGCTGCTCTTTGAGGCAGTTCGCCTCGAGAATGCGCATCTTGTCGACGTGAATCATCGTCGGCAGGCGCAATTGCCGCTCGCCGGGCCCCCGCGCCGAATGGAACCACTCGTGGTTCGTCTCGTTGCCATGCGCGTATTCACTGCACATGAACGCCGTCAGGACATAATCGACCGGCTTGAAAACGTCTCCGGCGTCCAGATCACTGATGTATCCGCCCAGCATTGATTTTCCTCCCTGGCTTCAGATATGGGCGCGCCGGCCGCGGCGCCGCCTCCCCACCACACTGCACCGCGCGCGGCGCGATGCATTTCCGATGACCACCGCGGCGACGCGTGCCTCAGGCGGCATCGCGCCCCCACAGCTCGAGCAGATGCGCGGCAACCTGCGCGAGGCCGGGCTCGATCGGCGGCAGCCGGCGCACCTGCGCCGTGCGCGCCACCTCCCAGCCGAAGCCTTCGAGCGCCTGCGCTTCGTCGACGCCATTGGCAACCGCCTCCAGCGTGAGCTCGCCGCTCTCGAAGGTGAAGCGCGCGCGCGGCGTGATCAGGCACCTCGGGCCTTGCCCCCGTGCCTGCATGGGCGCAAGACCGTTTTCGCGCGAGCGCAGACCGGGGGACGTGACGTAATCGACGTGGCTGACGAAACGTCTGGGGTCGTGCGGCATCAGAATGATCACCTCGCGCGCAAGCAGCGCGATGTCGTGCGCGCCGCCCGAGCCCACGAGACGCACCTTGCGCTTCGACGTGGCGCCGCCCAGCACCGTGCTGTTGAGATTGCCATGGCGATCCACCTGGGCCCCGGACAGCAGGCCGACATCGAACCGGCCCTGCTGCAGCATCGCGAATACCCCAAGGCACGAGGTTACCATGGCAGTGTTGGCGACCACCGATGGACTGCCCGTGGAAAGCGGCGGGACCGGCGGATCGGCGTCGACCGCGCCCGACTCGTAGATCAGCACGGCGTCTGGCGCGTGCGTATGCTTGGCGGTCATCGCCGCGAGCGACGGCACGCCGATGCCGACAAAGCAGACCTCTCCGTCCCGGATCTCCCGCGCCGCCATGGCGACGAAGCGGACCGCTTCGCTGATCCCGTCCGTCATCGGCGGCTCATCGATGCACGCTCGCCCTGCTCCGCCGCCAGCGCTTCGAGGCGCTTCGGATCGAGCGTGCGCACGAAGCTCGCGAAATCGGGCACGGCGCGAATCTGCGCATCGATCCAGGCCGTGAGCGGCTCCGCGGCGCGCGACAGCACATCCCACTCCGTGTAGGCAGCATCGTCACGGCCATAGAAGCCTTCCACATAGGACGGGTACGCCCCCCATCGTGCTTCACTCACCGCGGCGACGCGGAATCCCGGCAGCACGGTGCGATCGGGCGCCCTGCGGATCGTCGCGCCCGGCACGATTCGTTCGACCGTGGCGATGATCGTCTCGCTGGCAAGCGCGCCATCGAGCGTGTCGCCGGAGAGCCCATGGAGTTGGACGTTGCCCTCGCTGTCGGCATATTGCGCATGAACGATGGCGACATCCGGCCGCAGTGCGGGCACCGCGACCATGCGCTCCTGCGTGAACGGGCAGACGATCGGTCGCACATCGATGCCGGCAGGAATGTCACCGCCCAGCAATGTCGCCGTCGGCAGGAAGGGAACGCCCAGCGCGCCGGCGTGAAGCCTCAGTACCATGGAAAAGTTCGTCCAGTCCTCGATTTCGAGCGCACCCGCCTCGACCGCCCGCCGGAAGGCATGCGCGAGGCCGATGCCCGGATTGCCCACGTAGCCGAAAATGGCCTTGCGCACGCAGCCCGCGGCGATCAGCAGATCGAACAGTATGTCCGCGCCGGACCGGCAAAGGGTAAGTCCGGTGCGCCGTTGGCGAATGATCTCGTGCGCAATGGCGAACGGGATGCATTGGCCAAAGCCGCCGACGAATACCGTGGCGCCATCGGGCACGTGCCGCGCGACGGCGTCGTCGAGTTCGACGAGCTTGTTCCTCATCGCCCGATCGCAGCCAACGAGTGTTTCAACTTGCAAAGCCTCCGGACCGACATCCCAACGGCAATTATGTACCATGCCGAAGGCACAGCGCACGCGCCCGGTCCGGTTATCGCCGATAATTGAACCTGTGCCGTTGCGCCTGGCGCCGTCGTGCCGCCTGCCAATGCGCGCATCCGTAGCTGACGCGTGCCGCTGCCGGCAATGCGCAGGATTGCCAGGAGCTCCCGGCCGTGCCCGGAGCATCCGACCGGAATGATTTGGACGAGAGGAAAATCGCCATGAGAGAAGCCGTCATCGTATCCACCGCCCGCACGCCGATCGGGCGCGCGTTCCGCGGGACGCTCAACAACATCAAGTCGCCCACGCTGATGGGCCACGCGCTCCGCCATGCCGTCATCCGTGCCGGCGTCGACGGCGCCGAGGTCGAGGACGTGATCGTCGGCACGGTATTGACCGCCGGCACGGCCGGGATGAATCTCGCCCGCAACGCGGCGATCGCCGCGGGCATCCCGGTCACCGCCGGCGCGCAGACGATCGACCGCCAGTGCGCGTCGGGACTGACGGCGATCGCCGCGGCCGCGAAGCAGATCGTCGTCGACGGCAACGAGGTTGTCGTCGCCGGCGGCCAGGACAACATTTCCGCGGTCCAGAAGCGCTACCTCGAATGGGTCGGCGCGGAGAAGGATCCCAACGTGACGCGACACGCCGAGCACGCGTACATGCCGATGCTGCTCACCGCGGAGAACGTGGTGAAGAAGTACGGGATCAGCCGCGCCGCGCAGGACGAATACGCGCTCTCCTCGCAGCAGCGCACGGCGCGCGGCCAGGCGGAGGGACGCTTCGCCGCCGAGATCGTCCCGATCACGGCGTCGATGGCGGTGGTCGACAAGGCGACGAACGAGGTCTCCTACAAGGAAGTCACGCTCGCGCAGGACGAGGGCAACCGCCCGGACACGACCGCCGCGAGCCTCGCGGCACTGCAGCCCGTGCTCGACGGCGGAACGGTGACCGCCGGCAACGCGAGCCAGCTCTCCGACGGCGCGTCCGCCTGCGTGCTGATGGAAGCCCGGCGCGCAGCGCAGCGCGGTCTCGCGCCGCTCGGCCTCTACCGCGGCATGACGGTGGTCGGCAATGCCCCGGAGGAAATGGGCATCGGCCCGGTCTTCGCGGTGCCGAAGCTCCTCGCGCGGCACGGCCTCACGGTCGACGACATCGGGCTGTGGGAACTGAACGAGGCGTTCGCCTGCCAGGTACTGTATTGCCGCGACCAACTGGGCATCGACCCGGACCGGTTCAACGTCGACGGCGGCGCGATCTCGATCGGCCATCCGTACGGGATGTCCGGCGCGCGCCTCGTCGGGCACGCGCTGATCGAGGGCAAGCGCCGCGGCGTCAAGCTCGTGGTCGTCACCATGTGCGTCGGCGGGGGCATGGGCGCCGCCGGACTGTTCGAGGTGCTTTGATGCGCGCGGCGGCAACACGAGAGGGCAAGTCATGAACGTGCGCAATCTGTTCGACCTCGACGGCAGGACCGCCGTCGTCACCGGCGGCTCGCGCGGCATCGGGCTGCAGATGGCGACGGCGCTGGGCGAGATGGGCGCGCGGGTGGCGCTCACGGCGCGCCGGCAGGACGAGCTCGACCAAGCCCGTGCCGGTCTCGAACGCGCCGGCATCGAATGCCTGACGATTTCCGGCGACCTTGCGGATCGAGGCGCGATTGCGCGGATCGTCGACGCCGCGCTGGCAGCGTGGGGACAGATCGACATCCTGGTCAACAACGCTGGCTGCAACTGGGCGGCGCCCGCCGAGGACTACCCCGACGAAGGCTGGCGCAAGGTGATGAGTCTCAACATCGACGCCCAGTTCTTCCTCTGCCGCGAGGTCGGCAAGCGCTCGATGCTGCCGCGCCGCAGCGGCAAGATCATCAACATCGCATCGATCGCCGGACTCTACGGCAACCCGCCCGGATGGGGCATGGGAACGATCGCGTACAACGCGAGCAAGGGCGCGCTCGTCAACATGACACGCGCGCTCGCCGCCGAATGGGGCCGGCACAACATCAACGTCAACGCGATCTGCCCGGGCTTCTTTCCGTCGAAGATGACCAGGGTCACGCTCGATCGCATCGATGCGGAAGTGCTGGCGCTGACGCCGCTGGGGCGGCTGGGCGGCGACGAGGATCTCAAGGGCGCCGTCGTCTTCCTTGCCTCCGAGGCCTCGCGTCACGTCACGGGCCAGGTGCTCGCAGTCGACGGCGGCTGCACCGCGGTCTAGGGATGAACCGCCCCTACGCTCACTGCATTCGCTGCCCCGCGAGTCGTAGGCGCGGCCTTGGCCGCGCTCCCCTATCGGCCCTGCGCCTGCGCCCATGAAGCGCGGGCAAGCCCGCGCCCACGAAAATGAACGGACCCGATGTGAACACGCCTCCCCCGAACTCGACGGCGAACCCCGGCGCCACGCTGACGGGCGCCGTGCACCCGTTCGACACGATGGCGCTCGCGGCGTATCTGCGCGCGCAGGTCGCCGACTTCGCCGGCGATCTCGTCGTCGAGCAATTTCAGGGCGGCCAGTCGAACCCGACCTACCGAGTCACTGCGGGTGACCGGCGTTATGTCGTGCGGCGGAAACCGCCGGGCCCCCTGCTCCCGTCCGCGCATGCGGTGGAGCGCGAGTTCCGCGTCATGTCCGCGCTGGCTGGCACCGACGTTCCGGTGGCGAAGACTTACGCGCTGTGCGAGGACGCTGCGGTGATCGGCACCGCCTTCTACGTGATGGAATACGTCGAGGGCCGCATCCTCTGGGACCCCGCGCTACCGGGAATGACGCCGCCGCAACGCGCGGCGCACTACGACGAATTGAATCGGGTCATCAGTGCGTTGCATCGGATCGACTACGCGGCCGCAGGCCTCGCCGACTACGGCCGGCCCGGCAATTACATCGAACGGCAGGTGGCGCGCTGGTCGAAGCAGTACCAGGCGGCCGCCGCCCCCCGGATCCCCGCGATGGACCGGCTCATCGAATGGCTGCCGCGGCACGTGCCGCCCGGTGACGAGACGCGCCTCGTGCACGGCGACTACCGGCTCGACAACGTGATCTTCCATCCGACCGAGCCGCGCGTGCTCGCGGTGCTCGACTGGGAGCTGTCCACGCTCGGCCACCCGCTGTCGGACTTCGCGTATCAGGTGATGGCCTGGCGCCTCGCGCCGGAGGAGTTCCGGGGCCTCAAGGGCTGCGACTTTGCGGCGCTGGGCATCCCGACCGAGGAAGAGTACGTCGCTGCCTATTGCCGCCGGACCGGCCGCGGGGCGATCGCGCACTGGGACGTCTACCTCATCTTCAACATGTTCCGGATCGCGGCGATCCTCCACGGCGTCCTTGCCCGGGCGCTGCAGGGCAATGCGGCCAGCGCGAACGCCACCGAGACCGGCGGCCGGGCCCGCCAGGTCGCCGAGGTGGCGTGGCGGATGGCGCAGGAAAAGTAGGGTCGGCGACGACTTTTCCCTTCCTCTGAGCAAAATCAAGGATCTCCCTTGCGCCCCGGCGCAGAATGTGTCCATTGACCCAGAGAAGGAGCAGCGATGACCTACCGGTCCATCTTCGTGCACGTCGACGATTCCGAGCCCTGCGCACACCGCCTCGACGTGGCAACGCGTGTCGCGCGGGCCTATCCGGCGCGCCTGCTGGGCGCGTATCTCGTGCCCTCGGCGAATGTGATGCCCTTCGCGTCGGTGATGCTGCCGGAGGAAGTCGTGCAGCGGAGGCTGCAGGAGAACACCGACCTCCAGCACGACGCCGAGGCGCGCTTCCGTGCCGCCGCGACGCAGGCGGGGGTGACGTCCGTCGATTGGCACGCGCCGGCCGGCAATCCGCTGGAGGCGGCGATTCTGCACGCGCGCTACGCCGACCTCGCGGTTGTCGGCCAGCCGTCCCGCGACGAGCCGAACGTCGCCTTTGCCACCGAACTCGCCAACGCGGTCATCATGGGGAGCGGCCGGCCGGTGCTGTTCGTCCCGTACACGGGCCAGTTCAAGACGGTCGGCGAACGGATCATGATCGCATGGAAGGATTCCCGCGAGTCGGCGCGCGCCGTGGCCGACGCGCTGCCCCTGCTCAAGGACGCTAAGAAAGTGTTCGCCGTGGCCATCACGCCGGACGCCGAGGACAGCCTGCAGGATCTCCTCGCGGACAAGCACGTGGCGAGTTTCCTGCGCCGCCACGAGGTCGACGCGATCGTGCGGCGCATCGCCGCACCCGACATCGCCGCGGGCGAATTGCTGCTGTCGCAAGCCGCCGATTTCGGCGCGGACCTGATCGTGATGGGAGCGTACAGCCGGCCGCGGATCACCGAACTCGTCTGGGGCGGCGTGACGCGCGTGATGCTGTCGTCGATGACGGTCCCCGTGCTGATGTCGCACTGAGCGGGTGGCGTTACTCCCGAACGGGCGCCGGTCCGGGCCCGACCTGGCAGTGCCGTGGTTGGACCAAAGCGCGAGGCCCTCGAGCATGCTGACGCCACAGAACTACTATCGCCTGCCCTGGTCGCTGACCGACAACGGGATTTCCTGGCTCGAAGTCACAACCAGCTGCAACCTGGCATGCACCGGTTGCTACCGCCCGCGGACCGAGGGGCACAAGTCGCTCGCGGAAATCGCCGACGACCTGGCGGTGTTCAAGCGGGAACGCCGCAGCGATTGCATGAGCATCGCCGGCGGCGACCCGCTCGTGCATCCGCAGATCGTGGACATCGTGCGCATGGTGAAGCAGGGGGGATGGAAGCCGATCATCAACACCAACGGGCTGGCTCTGGGCCGGAAGCTGCTGCAGGAGCTGAAAAAAGCCGGCGCCTTCGGCTTTACCTTCCACATCGACACTTCGCAGCTGCGGCGCGACTCGCAGGGCACCGTGGAGAGCGAGCACGATGCGTTGCGCCTCAAGTTTGCGCAGATGCTGGCCGCGGAAGGAGGACTGACCTGCTCGTTCAATCTGACGGTGTCGAGCGAAACACTCGACCAGGTGCCCGGAGTCGTGCAATGGGCGCAGCGCCATCCGGACACCGTGAATACGGTCGTGTTCATCCTCTACCGCGAACCCCGCCTGATGGGAGATTTCGACTTCTACGCCAACGGGAAGCAGGTGAACCTCCAGCAGACCTACGAAGAGTCCGCGGCGTGGGCGGGAACGAGATTGCTGAAGGCGGCGGACGTCGTCGCGAAGATCCGGGAGGCCGACCCGGCCTACGAGCCGAGCGCGTATCTCAACGGCACGATCGACGCGAACAGCGTGAAGTGGCTGATCGGGTCGCGCATTGCCAGCCGCGCGCAGGCGTTCGGATACGTGACGCCGCGGTTCATGGAGCTGGTCCAGACCGGGAGCCACCTGCTGCGCCGGAAATGGCTGAGCTATTCAAGTCCGAAGACGCTCGGCTCGGGACGCGCGGCGATGCTGGCGTCGTCGCTGCTCGACGCCGGCATGTGGAAAGTCGCGGCGAGCTATCTGCAATCGGTGCTGAGGAAGCCCATCGCTGCATTCGCGAAGGCTTATGTGCAGACCTTCACCATCATTCAACCCGTCGATGCGATGGAACAGGGCGGCTTCAACATGTGTGACGGTTGCCCGGACATGACCGTTTACCGGGGCAGAATGTACTGGAGCTGCCGGCTGGAAGAAGTGAAGCAATACGGATGCTTCGTGCACGCCGTGCCCAGGAGGCAGCTCGCGCCCGTGGCCTAGCCATTGCCAGGAACCAAGGCGAGGCGCGCGCCCGGTCCCGCGTTGCTATACTGCGCGTCGCGCCATGGATTCCAAAACGCCCCAACCCACGGAAATCAAGCTGCACCAGAAATCCCGGGTGCTGGAGATCTCCTTCGCCGACGGCAAGACCTTCCGGCTGCCGTGCGAGTTTCTGCGCGTCTATTCCCCCTCCGCCGAAGTGCGCGGTCACGGCCCGGGGCAGGAAGTGCTGCAGACGGGGAAGAAGGACGTGGACATCACGCACCTCGAGCCCGTGGGCCGGTATGCCATCCAACCCACGTTCTCCGACGGCCACGATACCGGGATCTACTCGTGGGATCTGCTGTACGACTACGGCCTCAACCAGGACGAAATGTGGAAGCACTATCTCGGGCGTCTCGAAGCCGCCGGGGAAAGCCGCGAGCCCGGTCCGGCGCCGTTCCCGCAGCGGCCCAAAGCGAAATAGTCGAGCGGTCAGGCGTGCGGCGCCGATCGATGAAGCGCGTTCTGCTGCTTCTGCCCGCCGCCGGCTATCGCAACGACGATTTCCTGGCGGCGGCGAAAAGGCTCGGCGTGCAAATCATCGCGGCCGCTGACTACTGCCATCGGCTCGCGCCCCTCTGGGGCATGCGTCCGCTCAGGTCGCTTCATTTCGACCAGCCCGAGCACGCGGCAGAGGTGGTTATGCGCGAAATCGACGGCAGGCCGGATGCGGTCCTGGCCGTCGACGATTCGGGGGTCGAGCTGGCGGCGCTGCTCGCGCAGCGCTTCGGCCTGCCGGGCAATCCCGTGCCCGCAGTGCGCGGCGTGCGCGACAAGCTGGCCTTTCGCCGCCTGCTGCGGGAGCACGGGTTCCCGTGTCCGCAATTCCATCATCTGCCCTCGGACGAGGAGCCGCGGCTGTGGCCAGTGGAACTGACCTTCCCGGTGGTCGTGAAGGCCCGGCGGCTGTCGGGAAGCAGGGGCGTCATACGGGCCGACGATGTCGCCGCGCTGATCGAGGCCGTGCAGTGGGTGCGCGCCATTCAGTCGAAGGCCGATCGCGACCATCGCGAGCTCGGCCTCGTGATCGAGGACTACATTCCCGGATCCGAGCACGCGTTCGAAGGCATGCTGGATCGCGGGCAACTCACGACGCTCGCGCTGTTCGACAAGCCCGATCCGCTGGAAGGGCCTCATTTCGAGGAGACCCTTTATGTAATGCCATCGCGATTGCCCCGCGCCACGCAGGTTCGGATCGTCCAGGAGGTGGCCCGCGCCTGCGCTGCCGCCGGGCTCGCGACGGGGCCGATCCATGCTGAAGTTCGCGTCAACGATCGGGGTGTCTGGTTGCTCGAAGTCGCGGCGCGCTCCATCGGCGGCCTGTGCGGGCGCGTGCTGAAGCATTCCCTCGGCATCAGCCTCGAGGAGCTGATCCTGTGCCAGGCGGTGGGGTTGCCCCACCCCATTGCCGGCGCGGACGGCGCGGCGGGCGTCATGATGATTCCCGTGCCACGGCGCGGCATCTACGATGGAGTCGCGGGCCTGACCGACGCGCGGTCGGTCCCGTTCATCACGGGCGCAACCATCACGGCCGAACCCGGGCAGAGCATCGCGCCACCGCCCGACGGAGCGGGCTATCTGGGGTTCATCTTTGCGCGTGCAGCGAGTCCGGCGGAGGCCGAGGCGGCGCTGCGCCGCGCCCATGGCAAGCTGCGCTTCGCCATTCGCGCGGGGTTGCCGGTGCGCGCGGGTTAGCTAGCCCTGCCGCCAGGGCAGCCGGTGATAGCGCCACCCGCCCTTGCGGCCGCGCTGTGCCCGCTCGTCGGGGTCGCCTTCGAAGCCTTCGAGAATGTTGTACGCCTCGAGGCCGAGCTCGGTCGCGCGCTTTGCCGCCGCGATCGAGCGCACGCCGCTGCGGCAAAGCAGGACGGCCTTCTTGCCCTTGGGCACCGCCGTGCGCAAGCCTGCGTCGAAGGCGGCGTTCGCCGCCATGCCGGGCCACTGCTTCCAGGCGAGCGGCACGGCGTCCGGAATGAAGCCCACCCATTCGCGTTCGGCGTCCGTGCGCACGTCGATCAGCACGGCCTCGCCGGAGCGCCACCACTGGTAGGCGAGCTGCGGCGACACGTCGCCGGCGTAGCCCGCCGCAGGGCGCGCCTCGAGCAGCGCGCCGCCCCCCGCATCGTGCCGGATGCCGGACGACAGGTTGGCCGGAACCGCCTCGTCGATGCGCGCCGGGCGCGGCAGATGGAGCGCGTCCATGATCGCGATGAATTCGGCCAGCGACTTGCCGGCAATTCGCGCATTGCCCGCCTTCTCGGCCCCGATCGTCGTGTGCGTCCGGCCCTGGTAGTCGTGCCCGGGCCAGACGGTCGTGGCGTCGGGCAGCGCGAACAGCACCTGCGTGATGCTGCGGTACAGCGCCTCGGCGCTGCCGGACTGGAAGTCCGTGCGGCCGCAGCCGTTGATCAGCAGCGTGTCGCCGGTGAACACGTGGTCGCGCCACAGGTAGCACATGCTCCCGGCCGTGTGGCCCGGCGTGAGCAGCGCCTTGATCGCCTCCCCGCCGAAGGCGAGCGTGTCGCCGTCCTTGAGCTGCACGGCCGCGGTCGAAATGCCGGAGTCCTCGGGCGCGACCGTCATGGCGCCGGCATATTCCGCCAACTGGCCCGCGCTGGTGATGTGATCGGCGTGCGCGTGCGTCTCGACCGTCCACAGTAGCTTGAGCCCGAACGTCCGCAGCTCGGCCAGATCGCGCTCGATCTGCTCGTCGACGGGGTCGATGATCAGCGCCTCGCGCGACGCCTCGTCGAACAGCAGGTAGGTGTAGGTGCCGGAGGCGGGATCGAACAGCTGGATCGGTTTCATGGCTTGACCGCTTTCACGTCATGTTCCGGGCGCCGGCAGTGCCGTGCCGCACTCACTGCCGTTGCCACGCTTCGCCGCCGCGCCTCACTCGTCGATGAGCGCCTTGTAGCGCAGCCGGGCTTCGTGCTCGGCGCGCACGGCGGCGATCTCCTGCATCACCGCGGCGACGTCGGCCGGACGCGTGCTCGTCGCAAAGCGACCGGTAAGTACCGCGTCCGGGTGCAGTTCCGCGCCCTCATAGAGCGACCAGATCTCGTCGCCGTAACGGGTGGTGGCGAGCGCCGGGGCGAAGCGGCTGAAGTAGGTGGTGATGTTGAAGACGTCGCGCTTCAACATGGCGGCGGCATTGTTGTTCGCCGCGGCATCGACGGCCTGCGGCAGGTCGATGATCACCGGGCCTTCGCCGGTAACCAGCACATTGTATTCGGACAGGTCGCCGTGGATGACGCCGGCGCAGAGCATGCGCACGATCTCGCGGAGCATCGTGGCGTGGTACTCGATTGCCAGCGCTTCCGGCAGCACCACGTCGTTGAGACGCGGCGCGGCATTGCCGTGCGCATCGGCCAGCAGCTCCATCAGCACCACGCCGTGCGCATACGCATACGGACGCGGGACGCGCACGCCGGCGGCGGCGAGGCGGTACAGCGCGTCGACCTCGACGTTCTGCC
The DNA here is from genome assembly GCA_964354035.1 of uncultured Bordetella sp. Taxonomy (GTDB): domain Bacteria; phylum Pseudomonadota; class Gammaproteobacteria; order Burkholderiales; family Casimicrobiaceae; genus CAIWHR01. The sequence goes on along the minus strand of CAYGYQ010000012.1, from coordinate 5,473 downwards.
ACGCGTCCTCCTGCGCCTTGCGTCCGAACCGCGTGCCCTTGGCCATCGCCCGCGCCTGGCGCGTGTTCCTGGTCTTGCGGCCCTCCTGGTACAGGGCGGCCTGGCGAAAGCTGCGCTTGTTCGCCTCCTTGTACACCTTGGCGCAACGGATCTCGTCACCGCAGCGGACGACGTAGACCGTGGCCTCCTTGCCGCTCATCAGCTGCCGGATCACCTCGTCGATGAGTCCTTCGTGAACGAGCGGCTGGAGCCTCTTCGGCGTCTTCAAGACCGGTCTTTCGCGTCTGCGCCTGCCGGACCGCCGGCGCGCAGCGCGAACGCGAAACGGCGATGCGCGATGGCCAGGTCGCTCACTTGCCAGGCTTGAGGAAGGGCGCCGTGTCGCTCGCATGCTTCTTCTGCTGCTTGAGCGTCTTCTTTTCCTTCGGCGTGTGCTGCGGCTTCTTCTTGTCTTGCTTCGGGGGCTGATGGGACATGGCTCTCTCCATTGGCGCGCCGGGAGGGCGGCGCCCCGTCACTATAAGCCAAAGCGCAGCGGCCCCACTTGTTGCCCAGGCCAGGAGCCTGCGCCGACCGCAGGCGTCATTGCTTGGGCAGCGTGCCTTTCGCCCGCTCCGATTGCTTCCTGAACAGATCCATCACGTCGCTCAGGTGCTTCGGATCCTGCGAGGTGCTGACCGACTTCTTGGGGTCGGCGACGGAGGTCACCGCCAGGTTGCTCACGCCGTTGGCCTCGCACCCCACGATGGCGCCGGTTCCGTTCTTGACCGGCGTTTCGGCCGACTCGAGGTAGATCGCGCACTTGGTGACCTTTCCCTTCGTCGACCAGCTATAGGCGACATCGTCATCCTGCTTGTACCCCGGTTCGAGCGCCTTCATCATCGCGAAGAACTGCTGCAGCGCGAACGCGTTGTATTCGGGATAACCGGGCCAGATGCGCGTGGCGAGCAGCACCTCGTTCTTGCCCGCATCCCGCAGGAAGACGTTGACGGTGATCGAGTTGTCCTTCGCGGAGGGGGACCTTGCCGGCGGCGCGGCCTTCTTGGTTGCCTGAGCGGAGACCTCGGCGGCGCCAAAAACGAGGGGCAGCAGCAATACCAGCGATAGCGAGCGCAACATCGAATCCTCCACGTGAAATGGGCCGTCCAGGGTGCGCCCGCCGTGCCTGCCTGCCATCCGCGGCGGCGTCAGGCTGCATTCTCTATCGTTTCGCGCCGCCGTGGCAATGCTCGGCAATTGCCTCGACCAGGATCGGCACGAGCCCCGGCGCGAGATCGTGGCCCATGCCCTCGAGCACCATCAGCTTCGCGCCCGCGATATGGCGCGCAGTGTCCCGGCCCGCCTCGACCGGCACCAGCGGATCCGCCGCGCCGTGGATGACGAGGGTGGGCGCGGTGATCTTCGGCAGCAGCTTGCGGCGGTCGCCGGAGGCGATGACCGCGACCAGTTGCCGCGTCAGGCCCGCCGGATGGTGGCCCCGGCGCACGTTGCGCGCAATATGTTCGCGCAGGGCCGCGCGGTCCGTGGGAAAGCCCGGGCTGCCGATGACCCCGAAGATGCCGACGAGATGATCGACGACACTCTCCGGGTCATGGGAGTCGCGCGGCCTGGAGAGCAGCGCCCGCTTCGCATCGGGCCGCGGCCGGGACACCTTGCGGCTGCCGCTCGACGACATGATGGAGGTCAGGGTGAGCACGCGTTGCGGATACGTGGCCGCGACGATCTGCGCGATCATGCCGCCCATCGACAGACCCACGATGTGGGCGCGCGGAATGTCGAGTGCGTCCAGCAGGCCGACGACGTCGGCAGCCATCTCGTCGAGCGTATAGGGTGAACGCACCGGCAAACGCAGCCACGACGCGGCCAGCGCAGCGACGAGATTCGGCTGCCGGCGCACGCGGATCTTCGAGGACAGGCCGCTGTCGCGGTTGTCGAACCGGAGGACCCGGAAGCCCCGGTCGATCAGCCCCTGGCAAAACGCGTCCGGCCACGCCGTCAGCTGCAGGCCGAGACCCGCGATGAGCAGGATCGGCGGCGCCAGCGGATCCCCCAGCGATTCGTACTCGATCGTGATGCCGTTCGCCGCGACTGCCGTCATGCGCTCGATCTCCGGTCGCCGTCGGACGCGTCAGAGCCAGCCGCGCCGGGCGGCGGCGACGCCGTGCCGCGTCGCCGTGCTGCCCGCCCGCCTTGCTTCAGCGTGAGGCCCAGCAATTCAGCGTGCGCCTCTTCGATCGCCCGCGCCAGCGGATGCACGTCGGGAACCGCGCACCGCGCGGCCACCAGCCCGAAATCGAGCGCCCCGCAATAGCTCACGACCGTGATGTTGAGCCCCACTCCGTGCTCGACGATCGACAGCGGCCAGTACCTGCGCATCCGCGCCCCGGCGGCGTAGAGCGGCGCAGCCGGCCCCGGAATGTTCGAGATCACCACGTTCATGACCGGCGGCAGCCGGTCGGCGAGCTTCGCGCGTTCGTAGAGCGCCGCCAGCCCGCCCAGGAGCCAGGGTGCGCCCAGCGATGGCGTATCGGTGGGAATGAGCGACCGCGCACGGCCCGCGACCGACTTGATCGCAAACGCCGCATCGCGGATCGCCCGCAGCCGCTGCACAGGTTCGGCGATGTCGGTCGCCAGATTGACGAGCGTCATCGTCACCTGCGTCGAGTAATCGGTGTTCCCGACCTCGCGCAGCGAGAACGGCATACCGGCGATGAGCGGCTGGCGCGGGATGCCGCCGTGACGGGAGAGATAGCGCCGGAGCGCGCCGCTGCAGAGCGCGAGCACGACGTCGTTGAGCTTGGCATCGTGTGCGCGCGCGACGCGCTTCACTTCGTCGAGCGGCAGGGACACCGCGGCGAAACTGCGCTCGCCGGTGATCGACACGTTGAGTGGCGTCCGCGGCCCGAACGCGCGGCTGCGGCGCGCCGGTTCCGCCGCGGGATCGCTGGTGCGCTGGCCTGAGGCTGCCAGCACGCCGATCAGATCGGGCAGCCGGCGCAGCAGCGTCGAGTACTGGTCAACGTCGTGCCGCAGCGCAGCGCGCGCAAGTTCGAGGATTCCCGGGGGCTCGGCTTGGGCGCGCCTGCCCCGCGGCGGTGGCGGCAGGTCGCGCGGCTCGGGTGCGGGATCGAGCAACGCACCGGCGAGCGCCATCCCCGCCGCGCCGTCGAGCACCGCGTGATGAACCCGGATGTAGAGGCCCACCTGACCGGACTGCAGACCCTCGATGACGTGCGCCTCCCACAACGGGCGGCGACGATCCATCAGCGTCGCGTGAATGCGCGCCGCGCCGGCTTCGAGCTGCGCCTGCGTCCCGGGGCGCGGCAGGCGCACGCGCCGGACGTGATAGTCGAGGTCGACATCGGCCGCCTCGATCCATACGGGGTTGCCGATGGCGAGCGGTAAGGTGTGCAGTCGGCGCCGAAAGAGCGGGACGAGATGCAGTCGCCGCGCGACCTGCTGCCTGAGGTTGGCGTGGAAATCGCCGGGGTAGCCCTCCGGCAGATCGAACAGATGCAGCGAGGCGACGTGCATCGGCGTCTCGGGCGTTTCGAGATGCAGAAAGAGCGAATCCAGCCCGGAGAGCGGTTGCAAGCGATTCCCTCGGCACGTGGCTTGCGCCACGGCGTTCCTCATTTGGCCAACGGTACGGGGCAGGATTTCGTGGCCCGCAAGCTGCTGCGATGCGCCTGTGGCATGTTAACCGACCCTGCGGGTCGCGCGGTGGATGCCGGCATGCCCTGCGCGTAAAATCAACAAGGCAGGAAGTTGCCTTTGCCTGGACCTCCGGACGGAGACGAAAATGAGAATCTGTGTAGTGGGAGCGGGATCGATCGGCGGGCACGTGGCGGTGCTCTTCGCCGAGGCCGGGCACGAGGTCACGGTGATCGCGCGCGGCGCGCATCTGGCCGCGATCCGGAAGAACGGGCTGCGGCTCATTCTCAAGGACGGCAGCGAGCATCTCGCGCGGCAGATGCGCGCGACCGACGACATCCCTTCGGCTGGCCGGCAGGACCTAGTCATCCTGGCCGTCAAGGCCAACCAGGTCGAGCCGATCATCGACGCCGTGACCACGCTGTTGCACGAGGACACGGCGCTCATTCCGATGCAGAACGGCATCCCGTGGTGGTACTTCCAGCGTCACGGCGGGCCCTACGAGGGTCAATGCGTGCGCGCCGTCGATCCGGAGGCCCGCATCATGAGCGTGATCGATCCCCGGCGGATCATCGGCTGTGTGGTGTACCCCGCCGCGAGCATCGCCTCGCCCGGCGTGGTGAAGCACACTGAAGGCGACCGTTATCCGCTGGGCGAGCTCGATGGCACGACGACGGAGCGCATCACGCGCATCGCGCAGGCATTCACGGCGGCCGGGCTGAAGGCGCCGATCCTGGACCACATCCGCGCCGAGATCTGGCTTAAGCTCTGGGGCAACCTGTCGTTCAATCCGATCAGCGCGCTCACCCACTCCACACTCGTCGACCTCTGCCAGTATCCGCTCACGCGCACGCTGGCGCAGTCGATGATGACCGAGGCGCAGTCGATCGCGCACAAGCTCGGCATCGAGTTCCGGGTGACCATCGAGAAGCGCATCGCCGGCGCGGAGAAGGTCGGCCGGCACAAGACGTCGATGCTGCAGGACATCGAGGCGGGCCGCGAGCCCGAGATCGACGGGCTGCTGGGTTCGGTGATCGAGCTGGGCCGGCTGACGGACACCTCGACGCCGCACCTCGACGCCGTCTACGCGCTCGTCAAGCTGCTGGCCCGGACGACGGCCGCGGAAAAACTGTGCGTGCGGGCGCTGTCCAGGGAGTTCCTGGACCGCGCAGCGAATACGGTGCCCGCGGGCGACGAACCCGCGGCGGTGCGCTGAGGCCAGGCGGCGTCACTCCGGCTTCATGTGCGCCTGCTCGACCACCGGCTTCCGGCGCGCGGTCGCGCGCGATCATCGCGCCAGGTGTTCCCGCCAGGGCGGCACGGCTCTCACCTATGCTTCCCGTTGCCGCCTCCAGTGCAGCAGCAGCCCCGTGGCCAGGATGACGACGGTAACGCCGAGAATCCACAGCGACGCCGGCCGCTCGAGGAAAATCCCGAACGATCCGCGTGAGATGGTGAGCGTCTGGCGCAGCGACTGCTCCGCGAGCGGCCCGAGAACGAGCGCGAGCACCAGCGCCGCAGGCGAGTAGCCATAGAGCTTCATGAAGAATCCGACCAGACCGGCGACGAACATCAGCGCGGTCTCGATCATGCTGCCGTTCACGCTGTAGGTGCCGATGGTGCAGATGAGAATCACGGCCGGCGCGAGGATCCGGTAGGGCAGCTTGATCATCTGCACGAACAGCGGGATGCCGAAGATGTTGAGCGCAAGCAGCGCCATGTTGCCGAGGTACATGCTGGCGATGAGGCCCCAGGCGAATTCGGGCTTCTGCGTCATGAGCAGCGGCCCCGGCGTCAGCCCCCACATGAGGAACGCGGC
>CAYGYQ010000011.1:0-28448 GCA_964354035.1 uncultured Bordetella sp. | reverse complement strand
GCGCTCGACCGACTGCTGGGAATCGCGCGGGACGCGGAGGTTCCCGTCGCGCTGGCCGTCATCCCGGCGCTGATGGAGCCAGGCCTCGTCGATGCGGTGGCGCAGGCCCGATTCGCGACGGTCGTCCAGCACGGCTTTGCGCATCGCAATCACGCGCCGCCGGGCGCGCGCAACTGGGAGCTGGGGAGCCAGCGACCGTTGAGCCAGACGCTCGGCGAGCTTGCCTCAGGTCGCACCAGCCTGGCTTCGAGTTTCGGCCCGCGTTGCCGCCCCGTGCTCGTCCCGCCCTGGAATCGCATCGACCCGCTCGTGGTCGCACGATTGCCCGAAGCCGGATTTGCCGGCTTGTCCACGTTCGGGCCGCGCGACGAGGTGCATCCGGTCCCCGGCCTGACGCAGTGCAACACGCACGTCGATCTGATCGCCTGGCGGCGCAACCGCGCATTCATCGGCGTCGACGCCGCGATCGATCGGCTGGTCCTTCATTTGGAGTCGCGACGCGCGGGCACCGGCGACGCCGCGGAACCGACGGGAATACTCACCCATCATCTCGATCTCGACGCGCCCGCATGGGCGTTTCTCGCCGACCTCTTCGCGCGCACGCGCGATCACGGCGCTGCGACGTGGCTCGATGTCGATGCCGTGTTCGGCACTACTTTTCGCCGATCAGCATGAAGCGGACGTAGCGCCGCATCCTGCGCTCGCCGGCAAAGAGCACGTCGCGCATGGGCGCCTGCGCCCGAAAGGCCGCGAGATCGGGCACGCAGTTGACGTGCTGGGCGCACGCGAAATAGTCATTCGACTGGAGCACCAGGCGTGTTCCCGGCGGAATGCGCTCGTACCAGCGGTCGAACGCCGCGAGATGCTCGCAGCTCGTGTTGATGACGAGATCATCGGCCGGTGGGTCCGGCCGACCGGCCTCGGGGCGGGCATAGTCCACGGCCAGCATGTCGGCCGTCCTGGCCGCAAAGCGACCGGCGCGCACGTGGGTCGCATTGAGCGACTCGGCGATCGCGGCGCAGCGCGGGTCGATGTCGATGCTGACCACCTTGCCGATCGTGAACCGCGGGTCGTGCAGCAGCACCGCGCCCAGAACGCCGAACCAGCCGCCGAGAATCGTGACCTTGCCAAGTTTGGAGCCGATGGCGCCGAGCAGCGATTCGGCGAGCCACATCTTGCTGGCGATCTGGTTCTTGTTGAGCGCGGCACCGATGTCCGGCTCGTCGTAGCGCGAGATCGTCGCCAGGACATCGCGCTGCAAGGCGCTGCCGGTATAAATGGCCAGGCCCTCGATGAGGTCGCGGTAGAACTCGTCGGTCGTGGTCGTCAATGCCATTTTTTTGCGGGAAGGAGGGTCGGGCGGCGTCTTTCCTGGCTTCGCTGGAACGCCACCGGCACGCCTCTGCCGGGGGAGAGCGCCGGTCGCGCCCGGCGGGCGGCACGGATCCTCGCACCGCCAAGCATAGCAGTCGCCGGGCGGGCTGCCCGGTCAGCCTCCTTTCCTCCTGTCGGGCTATGTCGTATTCTGTTGTCGAAATGTCGGTCGGCCTGGCCACGGAGGCTGCGAGTGGACGTATTTCAGGAAGCGGAGATGCTGCGGAAGGTGCCCTTCTTCGGGGGGCTCGATCCGGCCAAGCTCAAGCTTCTGGCGTTCACCAGCCGCGCATTGCGCTTCGCGGCCGGCGAGGACCTGATGCGCCTGGGCGATCCGGCCGACAGCGCCTACGTCATCATCGAGGGCGACGTGGAGATCATCGGCCAGACGCCCGCGGGCGAGTTCGTCATCGGCGTGCTGGGCAGCAACTCGCTGATCGGCGAGATGGGCGTCATCGCGAACGCGCCGCGAGGGACCACGGTCCGGGCGAAAGGGGAGGTGCGGGCCCTGCGCATCGCGGGCGATGTCTTCCTGCGGCTGCTGACCGACAATCCCGGTTGCGCGCTGCACGTGATGCGCGACTTAAGCGGCCGGGTCAATGCGGGCAATGCGCGCCTCGCTGCCGCATTGCGCGAAGTGGAAACGCTGAAGCAGCAGTTGCGGGATGCGCAGGAACCCTCGCGCGGCGGCGCGCCTGCCTGATTCCTGGCCCGATGTCCGCGGGCCTGGCTGCGCTCAAACTGTCATGGATACGCAAACGATGACCGCGGTCGACGTCGGCGAACGCCGGTTCACGGATCTGTGGCGCAGTCGCGTAGGCTCGCCGCCATCGCCGGATGGGGCCACGGTCTATGCCGAGCTTTGCCACCTGTACACGGCGCCCTACCGGCGTTACCACAACCTCGGTCACATCCAGGATTGCCTGCGCCTGGTCGACGAGGTGGCGCCGCTGCTCGTCGATCGCGATGCCGTCGAATTCGGAGTGTGGTTTCACGACGCCGTCTACGACACCGGCGTCACGACCAACGAGTGGCGCAGCGCGGAGCTGTTTCTGGAGCGCTCCGCCGGGGCTTCGTTCGTGTTTCGGCATCGTGTCTGCGGTCACATTCTGTCGACTCGTCATACCAGGACGGCGCGCGGCAACGACCGGTGTTTCCTCGTCGACATCGACCTCTCCGGCTTCGGCGCGCCGTGGGATGAGTTCATGCGCAACGGCGAATTGCTGCGCGAGGAATCGTCCAGCCAGTCCGACGAGAAGTACCACGCGGGCCAGGTGTTCTTCCTGAGCGCCCTGCAGCAGCGGCCCCATTTCTACCAGACCGAGTATTTCCGTGACCGGTACGAAGCGATCGCGCGCACCAACCTGGACCGACTGCTCGCGGAGCTGCGAGCGATGGGTTACGGCGCCGCTGCGCGTGCGACCTGGTAGATGCGCGTCGGTGTCATTCGCCCCCGGACGAGCGCTTCGTCCAGCAAAGCGAACACGAACCGCTGCGGCCCGGCGTGGTCCCGGGTGGACTCGGAGACGATGATCGAAGTGGCGTAGGTCTTGTTCAGGGCCTCCAGCCGGGCGGCGATGTTGACCTCGTCGCCGATCACCGTGTAGCCGAGCCGGTCCGGCGTGCCGATGAGCCCGTGGATGACGACGCCCGTGTTGATGCCGATGCGCGCCCGCAGCGCGAGCCCCTCGCCGAACGTCCGCTCCTGCAGCAGCGCCTGGATGTCGAGGGCCGCCTGGATCGCATTCGCGGCATGGTCCGCATTGAGTCGCGGCGCGTTGAACGTGGCGAGAACGGCGTCGCCCTGGAACTGCGTGATGACGCCGTCGTGCCGCGTGATGGGCTCCGCGACCGCCGCGTAGAACGCATTGAGCGTGCGCACGAGGTCCTGCGGCGCGAGCCGCTCCGACAGCGTCGTGAAGCCTTCGAGATCCAGAAAGAGCACCGTGGCCTCGCGCGGCTCGCCCGACCCCACCTGGACGCCGTCGGCGGACGTCTTGATGAGGTTCGCGACCTCTGCCGGCACGAAGCGCGCGAGATCCTGGTTGCTCGTGCTCTCGGTGACGGCGTAGGTGAGCAGGCGCCGGTTGCGCATGATGGCGAAGCCGAGGATGGCCGTCACGACGAGGATCGAGATCACCTTGTCGACCTCGGCGCCGATCAGGATGCTGTTCGAGGTCATGTAGCGCACGTAGTCGCGCGTGATCATGCTGTCGCGCGGGTCGATCGTGATCACGTAGACGACGAGCACGATCCAGCCGGCCGCGGCGATGAGGCCCGCGGTCACGACCTTGCGCGCGTCGAAATTGAGTGTCCGGAGCGCGATGAAGATGAACACGTAGAGGAGTGTGGGCGCCTTGAGATAGAACGACGGCGGCTGCTGGTACTGCAGGTGAAAGCTCCAGATCATGCCGACGAGCAGCGTCATGTCGATGCCGATGGACAGGTAGCGCAGCCATTCGGGCAGGCGATGGCGGTGGGCGAGCGTGAGGCGTACCAGCGTGAATGCCAGATACGCGGCCAGCACCCAGGGCACCGGCCGGAACGGCGCCGCTTCGCTGAAGGTTTTCGGGGCCACCAGGTAGACCATCGAAAACCCCAGGACGACCGCCAGCTGGACCCAGCCCACCAGGATCTCGCTGGCTTCCTCCTGCGCGCGCACGCGCACGGCGATCCGGGCCGGAAGCTCCACCCGGCGCAGGGACAGGCCCAGGCGTCGCATCCGGGGAATCGTCAGTGTCTGCGCCATCGGGGTTGCCTCTCGCCAGTAAGATCGCTACCGCATCGTGCGCGACGACAGTGTCAGTCGTCGGGCGGGCAAAGGAACTTACGTCGCCTCGGCGGCGGCATCGTCGACGAGCGGCACATTGCACTCGACCATCGAGATCCGCCCGCGGGTGTCGATGCCGAACCAGTGCAGCGCGCCGCTCTGCAGCCGGACCGGCGGTTTGCCCATCATGTCCCAGCCGGTCGCCGCGGCAAGCACGGCTCGCAGCACGCCCTTGTGGGTGACGGCAACCACGGGTTCTCCGCGCGCGGCCACTTCCCCGAGCCAGCGCACGATCCGCTCACGCACCTCGCGCGGGCTTTCGCCACCGGGCGGCCGGAAATCCAGTCCGGCAGCCTCGTTCCGCGCAAATGCCTCGCCGAAGCGCTGGCGCAGCTCGTCCAGTCCGTACCCTTCCCATTCACCCCAATCCATCTCGATCAGCGCGGGCTCCTCGCGCGGCGGCGCACCGGACAGGATCTGCGCGGTCTCGACCGCCCGTCGCAGCGGGCTCGAACGCCACTGCACTGCGCCAGCCACTGGGAACGCCAGGTCGGCCGGCAGGCGCCAGGTGCGCACCTCGGCTCGGCCCGACGCGCTCAACGGGATGTCGCGGCGACCCTGCATGCGGTGCTGCTCGTTCCACGCCGTGCTGCCGTGACGGATGAAGGCTACGATCATCGCGCCGCGGCAGGAATGGCGCCGGCGCGCAGGGCACCGCGCTCCGTGACGCTGCGCAGCACCGCATCGATCCTGGCGGCGGCCACTGGCAGGTCGTGTTCGGCGCGGGCATACACCGGCGCGGCTTCGGCCATCCGTCGCCGCAATTGCGCGTCGGTCAACAATCGGCGGGTCGCGGTGGCAAAGGCCTCGGCGTCGCCCACCGGGACCAGCAGACCCGTGCGGCCCGAGCACACCACGGCGCCGACCCCGCCGCCATCTCCGGCGACGATCGGCAGGCCACACGCCTGCGCCTCGATGAAGGCCATCCCGAACGCCTCGTCGATCGCCGGCCAGACATAGACGTCGCCGGCGCGCAACCATGCCGCCACGCTGGAGGCAGTCTGGAAACCGACCAACCGCACCCGCTCCGTGGGGAACGGCGCGAATGCCGCCTCGACCTCCGGGCGCGCGGGGCCATCGCCCACGATCACGAGTTCCCATTCGATGGACCGAATTCGCGCCAGCGCTATGGCCAGTAAACGGTACGAAGCGAGTTTGGCGCCCGGCCGCATCATGGCCACCGTGATCAACCGGACGCGTGCGCCGCGCGTGGCCACGCTGGCAATGGTGGCTTCGGTCGACTGGGTGAACGCGGCCAGATCGAGGAACGGCGGCACAAAGACATCCGCCCCGACGGCACCGCGAAGCCGGCGAATCCCGGCGAGGTCGACGGGGTTGAGCGAGATTGTCGCCGCTGCGGCCTCGATCGCCGCCACCGATCCCTGATAGCCGATCGCCCAGGCCCCGTCGCGCTGCTTCGCGGCCGACGATGCCTCGGCAACGACGTAGGGGATTGCCAGCGCGCGACTCACCGCGGGCCCCAGCCAATCGGGAGCCTTGTGATAGACGTGATAGGTAAACCAGACCTCGGGGCGAGCGCTCGCGTTGCGGTAGCGGTCGATGAGGCGCTGCGCGAGACGTCCGCCCAGTTCGCGCAGGCGCGCCTGCCTGGCCGCATCGCCCGCGCGGTCGTAGCTGCGAAAGCGCGAGGCGACGACCGTCTCGTGTCCGCCCGCGCGAAGGGCCTGCAGCAGCGCTTGCGCGAGTTGCCGATCGCCGGACGGGACCGGGTGATCCGCCGGCTTCAGCGGCGCGTAGAAGGCGACCTTCATCGCGCAGCGGGCGCCGCGCCGAACCGCGCGGCGAGCCGATCGGCACCGGCATCCAGCGAGAAGGCCGCTGTGACGCGCTCGCAGCCCGCCTCGCCCAGGCGCCGGCGCAGCGCGGGATCGGCGATCAGCCGGATCAGCGCATCGGCGAGGGGCGTGACGGCCCGGGGCTCGACCAGGAGCCCGGTGACGCCGTCCTCGATCAGCTCCGGTATGCCGGAAATGCGCGTCGACACGCACGCCAGTTTCTGGCTCTGCGCCTCCAGCAGGACGTTGGGCAGGCCGTCGCGGTCGCCATCGGCGGCAATGCGGGAAGGCAGCGCAAAGATGTCCGCCGCGCGATAGGCGGCGAGCACCGCGGCCTGCGCTTGCGGGCCGCGCCAATCGATGCGTTCGGCGATGCCGAGACTTCGCGCGGTGTCCTTGAGCTTGCCCAGCAGCGGACCGCCGCCGATGTGGACGAGCCGCCAGTGCCGCCCGTTGGGGATTCGCGCCAGTGCGGCCAGCAGATCGTCGAAGCCCTTCTTGTCGACCGCCCGGCCCACCGCGAGCATCACGACGGGCTGATCGGGGTCGGTGCCGTCGGCGCCGCGATGGGCGAGGGGCGCAGGGGCAAACCGGCGGGTGTCGAGCCCGTGGTAGATCAGATCGACCTCACGGTCCGCGCCGGCAAGGCCGCGCAGATGACGGGCATTGACCTCCGTGCAGGTGGTCATCCAGGCGCAGGCGGCGAGCTTTTCGCGCTTCTCCCATTCGGGCGTGGTCCAGATGTCCTTGGCGTGGGCCGAACAGCTCCAGGGCAGGCCGCGCAGGATGGCGGCGTACATCGTTACCGAGGCCGGCGTGTGCAGAAAATGCGCGTGCAGCTGGACGACATCGCGCGGCAATTCCGCCGCCAGCACGAACGCCTGCCCCAGCCGGCGAAGCCGCGACCGCGTAGGGTCGCGCCGGAAGTCGCGCCACCAGGTGGCGAGCGCCCCGGGATATCCGGGGCGGTGCCTGGCCGCGCGCCAGGCGCGCCAGACCCGCACCGGCTCGTCGTGCAGGTACTCGGGCAGGTAGCAGACCGGCGCGCGGATCGTCGCGTGAATCGGATGGGTCTCCGGGTCCGTGGGGTGGCGCAGCGAGAACAGCGCCAGGGCGACCCCGCGCGCCTCGAGCGCGTGCAGTTCCTGCGCAATGAAGGTTTCCGACAGGCGCGGATACCCCTTGAGGATCACTGCGATGACGCCGGCCGCGAGCGGACCATCCATCCGGTTTCCGTTGCCTGATTCCGTGCCGCCACGGGTCCCTCGAACAGGGAGCGCGCGCCGTGGCGGACCGCGCCGGGAGCGGCAGATGTTAACATCGCCGGGCCTCCGCGTGGGCCCGTGCCGCCGCTCGGCGAGCAGCGGCTGCTTTGCGCCCGCGGGAGGCTTGGCGACGCATGGAACGGTCCCTTTTCCGCTACATCTTCCAGCACACCTGGCGCAATCAGGTGCTGTTGCTGATCGTCACCGCGATCAGCTTTCCGCTGATCTACATCAATCTCGAGATTCCGAAGCGCATCGTCAACAGCGCGATCGGCGGCAAGAACATACCGTCGACCTTCCTCGGTTTCGACGTCACGCAGGTGTCCTACCTGATGGCGCTGTCGTTCCTGCTGCTCGCCCTGATCACGCTCAATGGCGGGATCAAGTACTGGCTCAACGTCTACAGCGGCGTCATCGGCGAGCGCACCATGCGCCGGCTGCGGCACAGCCTGTACCAGCAGGTGCTGCGCTTCCCGCTGCCGCAGTTCAAGACGATGTCCTCCGGCGAGATCATTCCGATGATCGTCGCCGAGACCGATCCGATCGGCGGCTTCATCGGCGAGTCGATCAGTCTGCCGGCTTTCCAGGGCGGCCTGCTGGCGACTTACCTGATCTTCATCTTCATGCAGGACTTCTGGCTGGGCCTCGCCGCGATCGCGCTCTATCCGCCGCAGATATTCCTGATCCCGCGCCTGCAGAAAAAGATCAACCTGCTCTCGAAGGAGCGGGTGCAGACGGCCCGGGCACTGTCGGACCGCATCGGCGAATCCGTGGCCGGCGCCGCCGAAATCCGCAGCAACGACACCTTCCATCTGGAGCGCGCGGACATCAGCGAGCGGCTGGGCAAGATCTATTCGATCCGCTTCGACATCTTCAAGCGCAAGTTCTTCGTCAAATTCCTCAACAATTTCCTCGCCCAGATCACGCCGTTTTTCTTCTACTCGGTCGGCGGCTACCTGGTGATCAAGGGCAGCCTTTCGCTTGGTGCGCTGGTGGCCGTGCTCGCCGCGTACAAGGACATCCTCGCACCGTGGAAGGAGCTCCTCACCTGGTATTCGACCAAGGAGGACGTGCGGATCAAGTACGAGCAGATCGTGTCCCAGTTCGAGCCCGTGGGCGTCATCGAGTCGAAGCTGATGGAGAATCCGCCGGCAATCGTCGCTCCGCTCACGGGCGAGATCGCGGCCACCGCCCTGACCTATGCCGAGGAAGGAGGCGCCAACCGGGTCGAGCGCGTGTCGTTCAACATCCCCGCCGGCGAGCACGTGGCCCTGGTGGGGGGAGGGCATAGCGGCAAGGACGACCTCACCCACCTGCTGGGACGTCTCGTGTTTCCGGTCGGCGGGCGCCTGGCCATCGCCGGCGCAAATTTCGCCGACGTGCACCAGGCCGTTCCGGGACGGCGGATGGCGTTCGCCACGCAGAACGCGTACATCTTTTCGGGGACGCTGTCGCACAACCTCTACTACGGGCTCATGCACCAGCCGCTGCGGCCACCGAGTTACGACGCAGCGCAGGCGCAGCGGGAACAGGCACGCGTGCGCGATGCGCTGGCAGCCGGCAACAGCCCCGACGACGTCCGCGCGGACTGGATCGACTACGCGGGCGCGGGCGTCGCCGACGCCGGCGCGCTGACCGAGGCCGCGCTCGCCGTGCTGCGCCGCGTGGAGATGGAACAGGAAGTCATCGGTTTCGGCCTCGCCAGCGCGGCGGACCCGCAGGCTCATCCGTCGATCGCGGCGATGGGCCTCGACGCGCGCGCGCGCATCCGGGATCGCGTCCGGGGCAAAGATCTCGCGTCGTTCGTCGAATTGTTCGATCCGACGCGCTATCACTCGAATATCAGCGTCGCGGAAAATCTGCTGTTCGGCACTCCGCGCAGCCCCGCGTTCCAACCGGCCAATCTTCCCGGCAACCCCGAGTTCGTGGCGTTGCTCGGTGAAGTCGGCCTGCTGGACGACCTGTACCAGGCGGGCGTGACGGTCGCGGGACTCATGGTCGAGCTGTTCGCGGACGTCGCGCCGGACAGCGATCTCTTCGCCCAGTACAGTTTCATCAGCGCGGACGACTTGCCGGAATTCCGCATCCTGCTGGCGAAGATCGCCGACGGCACGCTGGCCGCGGCGAGCGACGACGAGAGAGCGAGCCTGCTGTCCCTCACCTTCCGGCTGGTCGTCGCGCAGCATCGGCTCGGCGTGATCGACGAGGGCATGCAGGAGCGGATCGTCGCGGCGCGGGCCGAGTTTCGCCGGCGCTACACCGAGCGCGAGGACGTGGTCGAATTCTTCGAGCCCGACCGTTTCAGCTCGACGCTCTCGATCCAGGACAACATCCTGTTCGGCCGGGTGGCCCTCGAGCACGCCAATGCCCAGGGGCGCGTGAACACTCTGGTGCGCGAGGTCGCCGCCGAGGTGGGCATGAATGCGGAACTGGTCCGGCTGGGGCTGCAGTTCGAAGTCGGCAACGGGGGGTCGCGGCTTTCGTATTCGCAGCGGCAACGGTTGGCCATCGCCCGGGCGATCATGAAGAACCCCGACATCCTCGTGTTCAACGAACCCACGTCGGGTCTCGACCCGGCCACCGAAACGCGCGTTCTGGGCACGGTGCTGGACTGGGCCAAGGGGCGCACCGTCGTCTGGGCGCTCGGGCGGGCGGACCTGGCGCGCGCCTTCGATCGCGTAATCGTTCTGGAAGAAGGCCGCCTCGTCGAGGAGGGGGCCGTCGCCGAGCTCGAACGTCCGGGGACGGCGCTGTCGCGGTTGCTCGCCTGAAATGATGGCCGGCTGGCACCGGCGCCCGGGCCGGGCGCGCTTGTTCATCGCCGTCGCGTGCATCGCCGCGAGCGAACTCGGCGCGGCGGCCGTTTATGAGGCGGCGCCCGAAACCTATCGGGCACTGCTCCCGCGCCTTCATGCCGGCGACACGCTGGTCCTTGCCGCAGGCGAGTATCGGGACGGTCTGCCGGTGCACGGGTTGTCCGGCGCGCCCGACCAACCGATCATCATCGCCGGACCCGAGCGCGGCCCGCCGGCAACGTTCCTGGCCCGGCCGGGACACAACACGGTCAGCATCGTCGATGCGCATCATCTGGTGATCCGCAATCTGGTGCTGGAGGGCAACAACATCGCGGTCGATGCCGTGAAGGCCGAGCGGCAGTCGCGTGCGGCGCATCACGTAACGCTGGAAAGACTGACGATACGCGGCCACGGCAACAACCAGCAGACCGTCGGCATCTCGACCAAGTGTCCGGCGTGGAACTGGGTGATTCGCGAAGTGACGATCGTGGGAGCGGGCACGGGCATGTACCTCGGGGATGCCGACGGCAGCGCGCCTTTCGTCGCCGGCCTGATCGAACGCAACCTCATCGTCGATACCATCGGCTACAACCTGCAGATCAAGCACCAGGCGCCGCGGCCCGACATCCCGGGGATGCCGGAGGGGCGAAGCATGACGATCCTGCGCCACAACGTGTTCGCCAAGCCCAATGCGGGTCTGGCTGCGTCCGCGCGCCCCAACGTGCTGGTGGGCCATTTCCCGCGCGAGGGCAGGGGTGCGGAGGACGATTATGCGATCCACGGCAATTTCTTCTACCAGAACCGCAACGAGGCCCTGTTCCAGGGCGAGGGCAACGTGGCGCTCTACGGCAACCTGTTCGTGAACGACTACGGCGATGCCGTTCGCATCCAGCCGCACAACGACATTCCGCGTCGGCTCACGGTCGCGTTCAATACGGTGCTGGCCCGAGGCGCGGGGATCGTTTTGACGCAGAAGCCCGACGCGCCCTGGTTCCGGCAGGACGTGTTCGCGAACGCAGTGTTCGCCGGGGTTCCGCTGGCCGGTGCCCAGGGGCCGCGCAACCTCCGTGCGCCCCTGGACGAAGCCGCCGCGTATCTCCGACGGCCCTTCGCGCCTCCGGGCGAACTGGATCTGCACCCAAGCTGGGATTGGGCGGCAACGATTGCCGAAGCGGCGCTTCCGGAAACGCCATTGCCGGACCGTGACCAGGACTTCGATGGGCGACCGCGCTCCGTCAATGCCGTTGGCGCCTACGCGGGGGTCGATGCAGGACGGCGATGGCTGCCGGGGCTCGAACGCAAGCCCGACGCGGGCCGCGAGCGTCCTGGTTCATAATGACGAAAATGCGGTAGGCGCGAGCCTCCGGGAGCCTCATGCTGAACAAACGACGCGCAGGTCTTCTGCTGGCCTTGCTGGCCCTTGCGGCCTGCTCGAAAGCACCCGACTCGGGGCAGGTCGCGGTGACCAGTGCTCCGAGCGTGCCGGCGCCGGCGTCGGCGACGCAAGCCGCGCCAGTGGCTGCGGCCCACGGTGAGGCTGGCATCGCCTGGCGGAAAGGCGACGTCGACGCGGCTTTTGCCGCGGCGCGCGCGGAGAACAAGCCGGTGTTTCTGTATTGGGGCGCGACCTGGTGTCCTCCGTGCAACCAGGTCAAGGCCACGATCTTCAAGCGCCAGGATTTCATCGACCGGTCGCGTTTCTTCGTTCCCGTTTACATCGACGGCGACAGCCCGAGCGCGCAGAAGGAAGGAGCGCGCTTCAAGGTCGGCGGCTATCCGACGATGGTCCTGTTCACGCCGGACGGCCGCGAGATCACGCGTCTGCCGGGCGAGGTCGACGCCGATCAGTACATGCGCGTGCTGGCGATGGGCATGAGCGGCAGGCGGCCGATCAGGGAAACCCTGGCGGCGGGGCTTGCGCCGACGGGCGGCGCGCGGGCCGGACTGACGGCCGAAGACTGGCGCATGCTGGCCTACTACTCGTGGATCACCGACGAGCAGCAGTTGGTCCCCAAGCACGACCTCGCCCCGACCCTTTCGCGCCTGGCGAAGGCCTGTCCCCCTGACCAGACGGAGACCGCCACGCGGCTCGAATTGCAGGCCATGGCGGCGGCGGCCGCGGGCGCCAAGGGGCCACAGCAGCGGGCGGATCGTGCCGCCGTGCAGCGCGTGATCGCAGTCTTGACGGACGCCCGGCATGCGCGCGAAAACTTCGACCTGCTCGTTTACTACGCGGGCAGCGTCACGCGTTACCTGACGCCGGCCCAATCGGCCGAGCGAGGGCAATTGACGACCGCGTGGAACGAGGCGCTCGACCGTTTCATCGCCGATCCGGGCCTGGCCACGGACGACCGGCTCGCGGCCGTCAATGCCAAGGTCGAATTGGCCCGGCTCGCCATGCCGAAGGGTGCGTTGCCGGAATCCTTGCTGGTGACCGTGCGGGACCAGGCGGCACGCGCGGATCGGGAAACGACCGATGTCTATGCGCGGCAATCGGCAATCAGCGGCGCGGCGTCGGTGCTGGCGGAGGCTGGCCTCCTGGACGAATCCGACGCGTTGCTGACGCAGGAGCTCGCGCGCTCGCATTCACCTTACTACTTCATGCTCGGCCTCGCCGCCAATGCCAGGAAGCGCGGCGACAACGGGCGCGCACTCGAGTGGGCCGAACGTGCTTATGTGGAAGCCAAAGGCCCGGCGACGCGCCTGCAGTGGGGCGTTGGCTACATCAAGGCTTTGATAGCCGCCGCGCCGCAAGACGCGGCACGCATCGAACGCGCGGCGGGTCAGGTCATCGGCGAGCTGGAGGCGACACCCGAGACGTTCTACGATCGCAACCAGCGCGCGCTCGAGCGCATGGGCAAGGAGCTCGCCGCGTGGAACAAGAGCCGCAAGCACGACGCCTCGTTGCAGCGCATTCGCGCCCAGATGGCGAGCGTGTGTGCCAAGCTGCCGGCCGCCGATCCCGCGCGCACGAGCTGCGACGGTGCGCTGCGTCCGGCGAAGGCCTGAGCGGGCTCGGACCCGACCATGGTTCGGCCTGCCCCGTAAAGCGGTGGGCAGACCCCGCCTTCGCGCCTGTCAGCGGTAGGGATCCGCCGCGTCGCGCAGGCCGTCGCCGAAGAAGTTGAACGCCAGGATCACGATGATCACGGGCACCACGGGCATCATCAGCCAGGGATAGAGCGCGACAACGTTGATGTTCTGGGCTTCGTTCAGCAGCACGCCCCAGCTGGTGATCGGAGGCCGCAGCCCGATGCCGAGGAAGGAGAGCGCCGTCTCGCCCAGGATCATGCTCGGAATGGACAGTGACGCCGCAGCGATGAGGTGGCTCATGAAGCCCGGCAGCAGGTGGCGGCCGATGATCCGCTTCGGGCTCGCTCCCATCAGCCGCGCAGCAGTGCAGTAGTCCTCCTCGCGCAACGCCAGCAGCTTCGAGCGCACCGCCCGGGCGAGCCCGGTCCAGTCGAGCAACGCCAGAATTCCCGTGATGCCGAAGTAGATGAGGAGGGGGCTCCAGGTCACGGGCAGCACTGCGGACAACGCCATCCAAAGCGGCAATTCGGGAAACGAGCGGATGATCTCGATCGCCCGCTGGATGACCATATCCGGCCAGCCGCCGAAATAGCCGGCGATCCCGCCGAAGAGCAGTCCCAGCGTGAAACTGATGACGATGCCGATCAGCCCGATGGTGAGCGAAATCCTGGCCCCGTAGAAGATGCGCGAAAGCACGTCCCGGCCCAGGCGGTCGGTGCCCAGGAGGAAGAGCGTGGCACCCTCCGGCGGGCACACCAGATGGAAGGACATGTCGATCAGGCCCCAGAATTCGTAGGGGTCGCCGGAGCAGAAGAAGCGCACCGGGTACGGCCGCGCCGTGTTCTCCGCATATTCCCGGCGCAACGTCTCCATGTTGAGCGTCTTGACGAGCGGATAGACAAACGGCCCGATGAACTTGCCTTCGTGCACCCAGTGCACGCTCTGCGGCGGCGCGTAGATGAAATCCGGGTGCCGCGTGTGGAGGTTGTACGGCACCAGCACCTCGGTGACGAGGGTCGACCCGTACATGAGCAGCAGGATGATCCCGGAGACGACGGCGACGCGGTGGAGCTTGAACTTCCACCACATCAGCTTCCACTGCGAGGCGAGGTAGAAGTGCTCCTGCTCGGGCGTGAGGCGGACCGCCGAGGTGGGATCGAACGGCGCCGTCGAGACGAGGTGCCCGGGCTCGCCCGGCACCTGTGCGAGTTGGGCGGCGCTCATTGGTGTGCCCCCACGCTTGCGGCCTCATTGACCCATTCGGCCGCGGCGCTGCCCCCCGAGGGGGTGCGATTCGCGCCTTGGGACGGCCCTGCGGCGCTCATCGGGCGACCCCTCCCTGCAGCCGTATGCGCGGGTCGAGCGCCACGAGCGCCAGGTCGGAAACGAGCACGCCGACGACGATCATGAACGCGAGGAACATCAGGAACGATCCGGCGAGATACATGTCCTGGCTCTTCAGCGCGGCCAGCAGCATGGGACCGGTCGTCGGCAGCGACAGCACGACCGCGGTGATCTCGGCCCCCGAGATGATGTGCGGCAGCAGGCTGCCGATGTCGGAGATGAAGAAGTTGAGCGCCATGCGCAGCGGGTACTTGCGCAGCACCTTGCCGGGCGCCAGGCCCTTGGCCCGCGCCGTCACCACATACTGCTTCTGCAGCTCGTCCAGCAGGTTGGCGCGCATCTTGCGGATCATGCTGGCGGTGCCGCCGATGCCGATGATCACCACCGGTATCCAGCTGTGCTCGAGGATCGAGAGGAACTTGGCCCACGACCAGGGCTTGCCGATGAATTCCGGGCCCATCAGCCCGCCGATCGACGTGCCGAAGACCACGTTGGCGAAGTACAGCATCACCAGCGCCAGCATGAAATTGGGAATGGCGATGCCCAGGAAGCCCAGCAGTGACAGTCCGTAGTCACCCCAGCTGTACTGGTGCGTGGCCGAGTAGATGCCGATGGGGAAGGCGATGGCCCAGGTGAAGAGAATGGTGAACGTCGACACGAGGATCGTCAGAAACATGCGGTCGCCGACCACCTTGGTCACGGGCAGGTTGAATTCGAACGAATAGCCGAAGTCGCCCCTCAGCATGCCGCCGGCCCAGCGCAGATACTGCTCTACGGGGTGCTTGTCGAGCCCGTACTCCTCTTTCAGGAAGGCGATTTTCTGCGGATCGACCGATTCGCCCTGTGCCTGCAGCTCGGCGATGTAGCTCTCGAGGTAGTTGCCCGGCGGCAGCTGGATGATGGTGAAGACGATGATGCTGATCACGATCATCGTCGGGATCATCATCAGTACCCGGTTCACGACGTAGCGCAGCATCAGCGCGGCTCCTGCGGTTCCAGCCAGAACGTGTCCGGGCGGTACATGCCGAAATACGATCCCGGGTCCCAGCTCCAGAGTCCCTCGGCGGGAACGTTGCGGACCTTGTTCTTGGCCACGATCGGCTGCAGCGCCTGCGACACGATGCCGATGGTGAAGACCTGCTGCGCGTGGATCTCGAGCATGCGCAGCCAGATCTGCTCCCGCTCACTCGCGCTGCGCGACATGCGCCAGCTCTCGTAGAGCTCGATCAGCTCCTTCGCTTCGGGCATCGTCGGCGCTTCTCCGCCCTTGCGGCTGGTCTCGAAGTACTGCCCCCACAGGGGCCATTGCAGATGCTCCTGCGCCGTGGGCGCGAGCTCGCTCGGGCTCATCTCGGAGGTCGGTATGCCGTTGTTGAGGCCGGACCAGACCGTCATCATCGACTTGCCGGCGTATACGCGCTTGCGGAACACCTCGCGCACCGACGGCCGCGAGAACAGCGCGATGCCGAGCTTGCGCCAGCTGTCGCGCACGAGCTCCAGCACGTCTGTTTCCTCGGTGCTCTCGCCCGCGGTGTCGATGACGATCTCCATCGGCCGGCCGTCGGGCAGGAGGCGCAAGCCACGCGAATCGCGCTTGGTGAGCCCGATCGAATCGAGCAGCGCGTTGGCGGCTTTGATGTCGTACGCCGCCCACGCGGTCCGGAATTCCGGGCGGTAGAGCGGACTGCGCTGCAGCACGGTGTTGCTCGATTCCTTGGCCAGTCCGAAGTAGACCGCTTCGTTGATCTCGTGGCGGTTGATGCCCAGCGACAGCGCGCGCCGGAACCGCACATCGCGCATCAGCGTGCGCCAGACGGGATCTTCCACGTTGAGATTCGGAAAGAGCGCGACCTGCGAGCCGATGCCCTTTGGCCAGAGCAGGACGCGAAAGTTGTTGCGTCTCGAATTCTCCTTGAGGAACGTGTAGTTGTCGAAGCGCAGATCGCGCGCCTGCAGATCGCTGTCGCCGGTGCCGGCCTTGGCCGGTATCAGCTTGCCGTCGGTGATGTTGGCGACGATGCGGTCGATGTAGGGCAGCTGCCGGCCCGCTTTGTCGACGCGATGGAAGTACGGGTTGCGCACGAACACGAATCGCGTCGACGGCAGGGGCGTCGTGTTGATCCACGGCTCCAGCGTCGGCAGGTCCGGATTGTCGAAGCGGAACTGCTCGTCCTTCTTCTGGTGGAAGCCCGCCCAGGTACGGGCGCCGGCCTCCTTGGCCTGCGCCTTCGCCTTGTCGAGGCCGATGTACCGCGGATGAAACTGGCGCAGGTAATGCGCCGGCCGGTAGATGTACAAAGGGCTCGGACCCGCGAGCTGTGGCAGGAACTGCGGATTCGGCTCGTCCCAGGTGAAGCGCACCGCGGTCTCGCTCAGCACCTCGAAGCGCGGGCCGCGGTCGCGTACTTTCAGCACCTGCGGCAGGCCGAACGGCGACAGGTCGGGGTTATTGGCGACATCCTCCCAGAAATAGCGGAAATCCGCTGTCGTGAACGGCTGCCCGTCCGACCAGCGATGGCCTGGGCGCAGGTGCAGCGTGAAGATGCGGCTGTCGACGTTCTCGACGCGCTCGAGGATGTCCGGGATGAGGTTGAGCTTCTCGTCGTAGCCCACCAGGCGCGAGTAGCCGTAGACGACTATCATCCGGATGTCGCGGTCCTTCGCCAGCAGCGTGCGCAGCTCGCCGCCATAGCGTCCGATCGTCCAGTCGCTGCGGTTGATGTCGACGACCAGCGGCACGCGCGGCAGCCGCTGGGCCATCGGCGGGAGTTTGCCGTCCTCGACGTCGGCCTTGAGCAGAGGCGGCTCTTCGGCCCCGGCCCATCCGGCGAACAGGAGGCTGGTCGCGAGCGCGAACGCAAGCGAAGCAAGGCGCCGCATCATGCCGTGAGCCTCTGGTCGTTGCCACCGGACTGCATCCGCACCCGGTGGCCGTCGCCGACGTCGATCAGCTCGCCGGCGCTCTCGGTGGTCCAGCCGTACGGCGCGCGCCATTCCTGCGGACTGCGCGCGGCGCCGTCGAGCACCGCGGCGAGGTCGAGCTTGCGCTTCAGATCCGCGTAGGGCACGGCCGCAAGGAGGCCCAGCGTGTAGGGGTGGAGCGGGTTCGTGAACAGCACTTCGCGCGGCGCGATCTCGACGATGCGGCCGCGGCACATCACCGCGATCTCGTCGGCGATGTAGTCCACGACGGCTAGATTGTGCGAAATGAAGAGGTAGGTGAGCCCGAGCTCGGCCTGCAGGTCCTTCAGCAGGTTCAGGATCTGCGCCTGGATCGACACGTCGAGCGCGGATACGGGCTCGTCGCAAAGCACGAGATCGGGCTTGAGGGCGAGCGCGCGGGCGATGCCGATGCGCTGGCGCTGGCCGCCGGAAAAGCTGTGCGGATACCGGTTGAGGAAGCGCGGGTCCAGTCCGACCAGACGCATCAGTTCTTTCGCCATTTCGGCACGGTAGTCCGCGTCGCCGACCTCGTGGATGACCAGCGGCTCGCGCAGGATGTCGAAGACGGTCATGCGCGGGCTCAACGATCCGAACGGGTCCTGGAAGATGTACTGCACCCGGCGCCGGAACCGCATCAGGGCCTCGGGGCCGGCGCGCACGACGTCGACCATCGTGCCGCGATCGTTGAACAGCACCTCGCCGGAGTCGGGCTCGAGCGCGCGCATGATCACCTTGGACAGCGTGGTCTTGCCGCAACCGCTCTCGCCGACGAGGCCGAAGCATTCCCCGCGCGGGATGGAGAAGCTGACGTCGTCGACGGCCCGGAAGGTCGGCCCCTTGCGCTGGCCGAAAAGACCGCCGCCGCGCTGCTCGAACGTCTTGGTCACGCCGCGGACGTCGAGGTGTGTCAGCGGGGCGTCGGCCGGCCACGGCTCCGTCTTCTGTACCAGCGCCCCGGCGTGATAGTCGATCGAGCGCACCGGAACGAGCCGCTCGCCGGGCTTCATGTCGAAATGGGGAACAGCGTGCAGCAGCGCGCGCAGGTAGGGATGGGCGGGCCGTTCGTAGAGCGCGGCAACCGGCCCCTGCTCCATCACTCGCCCCTCATAGAGGACGACGACTTCCTGCGCCAGATTGGCGACGACGCCCAGATCGTGGGTGATGATCAGCACGGCCATGTTGAGCTCGGCCTGCAGTTCCTTGACGAGGGCGAGGATCTGCGCCTGGATGGTCACGTCGAGCGCCGTGGTCGGTTCGTCGGCGATGAGCAACGAAGGGCGGCAGACGAGGGCCATCGCAATCATCGCCCGTTGCCGCAGGCCGCCGGAGAGCTCGAACGGATAGCTCTTGAGCGCGCCCGCCGGATTGGGGAAGCCCACCAGGCGCAGCATTTCCTCGGTCCGGGCCATGCCCTCCTTGTGGCCCACCCGGCGATGCAGGAAGAGGGGTTCGCTCACCTGGTCGCCGATGGTGTGCAACGGCGACAGCGACACCATCGGCTCCTGGAAGATCATCGAGATGTGCCGGCCGCGGATATTGCGCAGCGCGATGCCGTCGGGCTTGAGCTTGGTGATGTCGCGCGGGGGCTTGTTCGATTCGGGTGACGCGAAGAGGATCTTGCCGGAGGTGATGCGCGCGGTCTTGGGCAGGATGCCCATCATCGCCTGCGCCGTCACCGATTTGCCCGATCCGGATTCGCCGACGAGCGCGACGGTCGAGCCGGCACGGATGCGGAACGAAATGCCTTTCAGCGCGGGCACCATGGTGCCGCGATTGTCGAAATCGACGGAAAGGTCCTCAACCTCGATCAGGTCTGCCAACCATCTCTCCTTGCGCGGCCCGTCATTCCAGGCCGCGAAGCGGCACCCAGACCCGATCAGCCAGCATTGCTAACCCCGAAGGATGCCCGTACTCGGCCGCGGCGTCGAGCCCCCCCCGGCGCCCAGGGGGGCGCCGATTGGCGGGCTCTGGCAGGGCAGGGTGACGCGCCTCGAGCGCGCGGCGCCACCTTGCCCGACGCAGCTATTCGGCCCGGTCCCGGCCCCACAGCCGGAACGCCGGCACCGGCTGGGCAAAACCCTTCAGGGTGAGCGGGACGAGCGTGTCCACCTGCGTGGTGTCGTCGAGCGCCGCCCTGACTTTACGGTCGATCAGCACTTCCCCGGCGCTCGCCTTGTTGCACAGCCGGTGGGCGAGATTGACGACGCTGCCGATGGCGGTGTAATCGACACGGCCTTCGTAGCCGAAAGCGCCGAGCGTGGCGAACCCCTGCGCGATGCCGATGCCGAGATCCAGCTCGTAGCCGAGCTTGGACCAGCGCGCGCGCAAAGGCCGAAACTGTTCCTGCATCGAGAGCGCCATGCTCGCGGCGCGCTTCGCCGCGTCGGGCACCGGCAGCGGGTCGTTGAAAAAGATCAGGATGCCGTCGCCGGCGAAGCGGTCCACCGTGCCGCCGTACTCCGCGATGAGCGCTCCCATCGTGGCGTGATACGAGTGCAGCACCGACTGCACTTCCTCCGGTTCGGCCGAGTCGGTGAAGGCCGTGAAGCCGCGCAGGTCGACGAAGACATAGCAGATCTCGCGCCGGTGCGGCGTGAGAATCGATTTCGCGCCGACCGACAGGATCGCGTCGGCCACGGCCGGCGCGAAGAACCGCTTTAGCTGGTCCAGCCCCTGCAGCTGGGCGACCTGCTCGGCGACGCGCTCCTCCAGCTTCACGTTCCATTCCTTGAGCGCCGCGGCCTGTCGCCACACCTCGTCCTGCAGGGCCTTGATGCGCAGCAACGAGCGCACGCGGGCAAAGAGTTCGGCCTGGTTGATCGGCTTCGGCAGGAAATCGTCGGCCCCGGCCTCGATGCCCTTGACCCGTTCCTGCTGCGGATCGAGCGACGTGACGAGGACAATGGGCAGCAACGCCGTCGCGGGATCGGCGCGCAGCTGCCGGCACACGTCGTAGCCGGAGAGCCCCGGCATCATGACGTCGAGCAGCACCAGATCCGGCTGCTCCGACGCGACCTTGACCAGCGCCTCTTCGCCGTTCACCGCCGTCGCGACCGCATAGCCCTTGACCGCGAGCAGGTCGGCCAGCAGCTTGACGTTGTGCGGCGTGTCGTCGACGACCAGTACTTTGGCGGAAGTGGTCATGGTTCCGAGCAAATCAGGTGGACTTCTCGAGCATCGCGCGCACCGTCTCGAGGAATTCCTTCAGGTTGAGCGGCTTGCCGAGGTAGCCTTCGAATCCGGCCTCCGTGATGTGCTTGCGATCCTGCTGCATCACGGAAGCGGTGACGGCGACCGCGGGAATGGCGGCCGTCTCCGGATTCGCGCGCAGCACGCGCAGCGCCTCGATGCCGTTGATGCCCGGCAGCTGGATGTCCATCAGGATCAGGTCGGGTTTGCGCTCCGTGGCGAGACGGACGCCATCCTCGCCCGTGACGGCCTCGATCGTGGCGTAGCCCTTCGCCTGCAGCACGTCGCGGACGAGCTTCATGTTCTTTTCGTTGTCTTCGACGATCAGGATCAGGCTCATTGCAGTCTCATCGCTTTATCGGAATGGTAAACGTGAACGTGGAACCCTTGCCCGGCTCGCTTTCGAGCCAGATGCGGCCCCCATGCAGCTCGACGAACTTGCGCGTGAGCGCGAGCCCCAGGCCCGTGCCCTCCTGCTTGTTCGTGTAATGGCGTCCGACCTGGCGGAACTCCTCGAACACCGCCGCCTGGTCCTCGGCGGCGATGCCGATGCCCGTATCGTGCACCGCGACGACAATGTCGTCCGCATCGCGGCGCGCGCTCACCTCGACGCGCCCGCCATCCGGCGTGAACTTGACCGCATTGGTCAGCAGGTTGAGCAGAATCTGCTTGAATTTGCGCTCGTCGGCAACCGCTTCGCCCAGCGCCGGGTCGGCGTCGAGCGCAAGCGCGATTGCATGCCGCTGCGCGCGCTCGCGGATCAGCGTCATCGCGTTGGAGATGGCCGACGGCAGGTCGAACGTCGTCAGATCGAGCTCCATGCGGCCCGCCTCGACCTTCGACAGATCGAGGATGTCGTTGATGAGCGAGAGCAGGTGCCGGCCGGAGGAATGGATGTCCTTCAGATAGTCGTCCTGCTTTTCGTTGAGCTCGCCGAACAGCCGCTCCAGCAGGACTTCCGAGAAGCCGATGATCGCGTTGAGCGGCGTGCGCAGTTCGTGCGACATGTTGGCCAGGAATTCCGACTTGTGCTGATTCGCCGTTTCGAGCTGCCGGCTCTTGTCCTGGATCTCCCGGAACAGGCGCGCGTTCTGGATCGCGATCACCGCCTGCTCGGCGAACGTCTTCAGCAGCGCGATCTCCTTGTCGGAGAAGGGGCCGACATAGTCGCGGCCGACGAATACGGCACCGATACCTCGACCTTCCCAGAGCATCGGAGCAAAGATCAGGCCGCGTATGCCGGTGACGACGCCGGCGCGGCGCGTGGCAGCCGGGACGTCCGCGCCATGCGCGATATCGGGAAAATGCAGCATTTCACGGCGGACGATCGCCGCGCCGGTAGCGGTGTTCTCGTCGGCCGGACGCCCGTCGAGAACCTGTTCCAGCTGTTCCCGTCCGGGGCCGTGATAGGCGGCAATGCGAATCAACCCCGCTTCGTCGACGAGGTTGATCCCGATCATCTTGCCGGAGAACAGGCGCGCGCAGCTCGACAGGATCTTGTCGAAGACCGGCGTCGTGTCGGCGATCGAGCTGCTGATCGCGGCGAGCACTTCGCCCGAGGCCTGCTGCTGTTCGAGCGCCTCCTTCGTCTCGTTGAACAGGCGCACGTTCTCGATCGCGATCACCGCCTGATCGCCGAACGTTCGCAGGAGCCCGAGTTCCCGGTCGCTGAACGGTCGAACCTCCTCCCGCCGCAGCAGGATCGTCCCGAACGGCTTGCCCTCGCGGTAGAGGGGCGTGACCACCACGGTGCGATGGCCGAGGCGCCGGGCGATGGTGTGACTGAGCGGATACTCGGCGCCTTCGGCCTGCATGTCGCGCACCTGAATCGTTTCTCGTACCAGCATCGCGCGGCCGGAAATGGAATTCCGATCGATCGGCAACGTGTCGACACTGCTCACGGAATCGGGTGACGGTCCCTTCGAAGCGAGGTGGCGCAAGACGTGGCCGTCCGTCAGGTAGATCGACGCGGCGGCGGCGTCGCACAGGTGCGCCGCGCGCTCCGCGATTGCGTCCAGCACCGGCTGCACGTCGGTCGGCGAGCTCGAGATCACCCGCAGGATCTCGCTGATCGCCGTCTGCTGCTCGAGCGAATTGGTGAGCTCGGCCGTACGCTCGTCAACCTTGCGCTCGAGCCCCGCATACGATTCGCGCAGTTGCGCGGTCATCTGGTTGAACTGGTCGGCCAGGCCTTCGAGCTCGTCACCGGTGTGGATCTCGATCTTCTGGTCGAGCTCGCCGGCGCCAATGCGCCGCGCGCCCTCGTCGAGTGTACGAATCGGGCGCACCATGCCACGCGCAAGCGCCAGCGCGCCAAACGCCGAGATCACGAGGCCGGCGAGCAGCAGCAGTCCGGTGCGCAGGATTGACGCATTGAGCTTCCGGTAGACCTCGGCCACCGGCTGCTCGACGAAGACCTTCCAGCCCAGCGACTCGATCGGGGCCGCGGACGTCAGCACCTCCGTGCCCGTGAGATCGGTGGAAAGCATCGCCAGGTCGTCGGGGTCCTGCTTGGCGGTCGCAGCTTTCACGTGCGCCAGATTGGACAGGTCGGTCTTGCGCAGGACCAATCCGATATCCGGGTCGGCGATGAGGAAACCGTTGCCGTCGACGACGTAGGCCTTGCCTTTCTCCCCGATCTTGATGCGCGATACGACGTCCCAGATGAACTTGAGGTTCACGTCGGCAACCGTAACCGGCCCCGCGTCGCCCCCCGAACGCATCGCGATCGTCATGTACGGCTCGGTCTCCTTGCGAAAGTACACCGGTCCGTGCCAGGGCTGCCCGCGCCTGGCATTGCGGAAGGCCGGCTCCTGCGAGCGGTCCTTGCCCGAGGCGACGACGTCCATCCCCAGGCGGGAGACGGCAATCGTTTCGCGGCCGCCGGCATCGAGCTGCGCGATGTCGGTGACCTCCGGTGCCTGCCGCAAGAGCTTCAGGAATTCGATGCGGCGCAATTCGACGTCACTCGCGTCCACCTGCGGCAACGACGCATACGCCAGCTGTTGGGAAATCTGGCGGATGTACTGCTCGATCCGCGACGCCGCAGCGAGCGCTTTCTCATGCTGCAGGCTCGCCAGCCCCGACTTGTTCTCCTGATACGAGAAATAGACGCTGATCCCGCCCGATGCGAGGAGCGCGATCGTGACCAGCGTCAGGATCAGCAACAGATACTTGCGGAACAGCCGGCCGCGATGCGCGCGGACGGGCGCGGGCTGGAGGGTCTCGCCAGGGGAGGAGATGGGCATCGGTCACGGGCGCTGTGCGCGTTAACTGTACCACCTTGCGCACGCGCAGCAGGAGCGACTGAAGGGTCGGCAGGCCCGCGACTCTGCGTGTCTTGAGGGCGGTCAGCAAATCGAATCAGCGATGCTTTGCGGCGAGTCCCTGTGCCCGGAGCGCGTCGAGCGAGGCGTTCGGCGTGAGCGCCTGTGGATCCAGCTTGAGATGCAGCAGCGCGGGCTTGCCACTGGCGTGCGCGCGCTCGAAGGCCGGCGCGAAATCCTCGGTCCGCAGCACAGTCTCGCCGTGTGCGCCATACGCCCGGGCCAGTGCCGCGAAATCCGGATTCGTCAAATCGCTTCCTGAAACACGCGCCGGGTAGTTTCGCTCCTGGTGCATGCGGATGGTCCCGTACATGCCGTTGTCGACGACCACGAAGATCACCGCGAGGCCGTATTGCATCGCGGTCGCGAGCTCCTGCCCGTTCATCAGGAAGCAGCCGTCGCCGTTCCATGAGATGACCATGCGCTCGGGGTGCAGGACTTTCGCCGCGACTCCCGCCGGCACGCCGTAGCCCATCGCGCCGGAGTAGGGCGCGAGCTGCGTGCCGAAGCCGCGGTAGCGAAACAGCCGATGCAGCCACGTCGCATAGTTGCCCGCGCCGTTGGTGAGAATCGCATCCTCGGGCAGCCTGGCGTCGAGCCACGAAACCACCTGCCACAGGTCGAGCGGGCCAGGGACCGGACGCGGCGCGCGCCAGGCCTCGAGGTCGGCGCGCGTGGCGGCGAGCGAGCCGCGCCAGGCCGCCGTGTCCGGCGCCGGGTCGCGGTTCATCAGTGCGAAGAACGAGCCGGGCGTCGCCGCAATCGCCAGCGCAGGCTGGTACACCCGGCCGAGCTCGTCGGCGCCCGGATGCACGTGGATCAGGCATTGCTTCGGTGTCGGCGCCTCGACGAGGGTGTATCCCGACGTCGAGATCTCGCCCAGCCGCTCGCCGACGACGAGCAATACGTCGGCCCCGCGGATGCGCGCGGCGAGCGCCGGATTGACGCCGACCCCGACGTCACCCGCGTAATTCGGGTGCCGGTTATCGAACAGGTGCTGGTGTCGGAACGCGCAAGCCACCGGGACCGCGTTCGCTTCGGCGAAGCGCTTGAGCGCCGCGCAGGCATCGCTGTCCCAGCGGCTGCCGCCGACCAGCAGCAGCGGCCGCCGGGCGCCGGCCAGGAGCGCCCGTGCCGCTGCCGCCTGTGCCGCGTCGGGCGCCGCGCCGATCGGCTCCACGCGCGCCGCATCGCCGCACTCGGCGCGCGCCGTCAGCATGTCCTCCGGCAGGGCCAGCACCACAGGTCCCGGCCGGCCCGACATCGCAACCCGGAACGCGCGCGCCACGTACTCGGGAATCCGCTCTGCGCGGTCGATCTGCGCCGCCCACTTGGCCACGCTGCCGTACATCCGCCGGTAGTCGATCTCCTGAAAGGCTTCGCGATCGAGGAATTCGCCGCCGACCTGGCCGACGAAGACGATCATCGGCGTCGAATCCTGCGCCGCCGTGTGGATGCCGATCGCGGCATTCGACGCGCCCGGCCCGCGCGTGACGAAGGCAATGCCCGGACGCCCGGTCAGCTTGCCCTGGGCTTCGGCCATGTACGCGACGCCGCCTTCCTGCCGGCAAACCAACAGGCGCAGGCGATCGCGGACGTCGTGCAGCGCATCCAGCACCGCCAGGAAGCTCTCGCCGGGAACGCAGAAAGCGTGCGTTGCCCCCTGCGCAAGCAGATTGGCGATGAGGATCTCGCCGCCGGTTCGTAGGAGGGTCACGGGCGTCTCCGCAATGCCGCCGCCGCGAACTGCGGCCGGCCGGCGATCAGGTCCTCGCGCTTGACCAGGAAGACACTGTCCGAATCGGTCGCGGTCTCCAGCCACACCAGCGGCAGCTTCGGGAACGCGAGTTCTACGCCAGGGCGGTTGTGCCCGACCTCGACCACGAGCGTTCCTTCCGGATTGAGGAAGCGCGGAGCCTGTTCGATGATCGTGCGTACGGCATCAAGGCCGTCCTCGCCGCCGGCCAGCGCAAGCCGCGGCTCATGCCGATACTCCGCGGGTAGCGCGGCCATGGCCACGGTGGTCACGTAGGGCGGATTGCTGATGATGAGGTCGTAACTCTTGCCCGCAAGGTTCGCGAACAGGTCGGAACGGATGAGGTTGATCCGGTCCGCCAGCCCGTAATCGGCCACGTTGCGCTGCGCTACGGCGAGAGCGTCCGTTGCAACGTCCACCGCGTCGACGTCGGCAGCCGGGTACGCGTAGGCGAGCAGGATCGCGAGGCAGCCGGATCCGGTGCAAAGGTCGAGCACGGTGGCGACCTTCGGCGCGTCGCCGACGTAGGGCGCGAGGCCGTCAGGCAGCAGTTCCGCAATGAAGGAACGCGGAATGAGGACGCGCTCATCAACGTAGAATCGGAAGTCGCCCAGCCAAGCCTCGTGGGTGAGGTAGGCGGCCGGAACGCGCCGGTCGATTCGTCGCTCCAGCAACTGTGCGACCTGCGTCCGTTCCGCCTGGGTCAGCCTGGCGTCGAAGAAGGGCTCGAGGCGGTCGAGGGGCAGGTGCAGCGCATGCAGCAGCAGGTAGGCTGCCTCGTCGTAGGCGTTGGTGGTGCCGTGACCGAAGGCGAGCCCGGCCTCGCCGAAGCGCGACACGGCGTAGCGCAGCCAGTCGCGCAGCGTCTCCAGGTCGTGCGCGGCCGTACTCACGCCCCGTCCATCCGCTCGGCATGCGCTTCAGGTGAGGCGCCGGCGAGCAGGCGTTCGAGGATCCCGAGGTAGATGGCCGCGAGCGCGCCGAGGTCGTCCACGCGCACCCGCTCGTTGACCTTGTGGATCGACGCATTGACCGGCCCCAGCTCGACAATTTCGCGACAGATGTCCGCGATGAAGCGTCCGTCCGAAGTGCCCCCGGTGCACGACAGCTCCGGCGCGATTCCGGCGACCGCGCGCACCGCTTCCGTCACGACGTCGACCAGGCGGCCGCGGCCCGTGAGGTAAGGCGGGCCGAAGCCGGTCCAGGCGAGGTCGTACTCGAGTCCGTGCCCCACGAGGACCGCCTCGAAACGCCGCACCAGCGACTCGCGACTGCTGACCGGGCAGAACCGGAAATTGAAATTCAGCTCCAGCGCGCCGGGAATGACGTTGGTCGCGCCAGTGCCCGCATGGATGTTGGAGCACTGCCATGACGTGGGCGGGAAATAGTCGTTGCCGTCGTCCCATCGGGTTGCGGCGAGCTCGGCGAGCGCGGGCGCGGCGAGATGGATGGGATTGCGGGCGAGTTGCGGATAGGCGACATGGCCCTGCACCCCCTTGACGATCAGCGTGCCGGACAACGTGCCGCGCCGGCCGTTTTTGATCATGTCACCGAGTCGGTCGACCGATGTCGGCTCGCCGACGATGCAGTAGTCGATGTTCTCGCCGGCCGCGGCCAGGCTCTCGACCACCTTCACGGTGCCGTCGATCGACGGGCCTTCCTCGTCCGACGTCAGCAGGAGGGCGATCGAGCCGGGGGCATGCGGATGAGAGGCGACGAATGCCTCGCACGCCGTGACGAACGCGGCGAGCGAGCCCTTCATGTCGGCGGCGCCCCGGCCGTAGAGAAAGCCGTCGCGCTCCACGGGCGCGAACGGGTCCGATTGCCAGTCCGGCCGCGGGCCGGTGGGCACCACATCGGTGTGGCCGGCAAAGCACACGAGCGGACGGGCGGCGCCACGGCGCAGCCAGGTGTTGGTGACGCCGTTGCCGACCAGCGTTTCGGCGCGAAAGCCCAGCGGGGCCAGCCGCGACACCATCAGCTCCTGGCATCCGGCGTCATCGGGCGTCAACGACGGGCGGGCGATGAGCGCCCGCGCCAGTTCAAGCGTCCGGGCGCAAAGACGCGCCAAGCCCTCAGGCATGGCGCGATCCATGGGCGGAGCGCAAAGTTCGCTTCGCTCGGATTGGGGCACGGCGGGAGCGGGTTGCGTGGAATCCGGGTGGATGGCTAGTGCGGCCGGTCCAGCATCCCCGGCTCGATCTGCAATTCGGCAAAATCGCTGTGCGTCTGCTGCGGCTTCGCGGCCTCCTCGCTGCGTGCCATCGCGTCGACGCGCGAAGTCGGAGCGTTCTGATTGATGAGCCAGGCCAGGTTGGTCGACGAGTCGGAGGCCGTCATCGCCTCCTCATAGGTGATCCTCCCGTCGATGTAGAGGCGGCACAGCGCCTGCTCGAAGGTCTGCGATCCGGGATAGAGCGACTTCTCCATCGCTTCCTTGATCTGCGTGATCTCGCCGTTCTTGACGAGGTCCGCGATCAGCGACGAATTGAGCAGGATCTCGGCCGCCGGCTGGAGGCCCCCCTCCCGGTTGCGCACGAGACGCTGCGAAACGATGGCCCGCAGGCCGATCGATAGGTCGGACAACAGTCCCGAGCGCGCATCGTAGGGAAACATGTTGATGATCCGCGACAGCGCGTGGTAGCTGTTGTTCGCGTGCAGCGTGGCGAGGCACAGGTGGCCGGTCAGTGTGTGCAGCAGCGCGCTCTGCATGGTCTCGCGATCGCGGATCTCGCCGATCATGATCACGTCGGGCGCCTCGCGCAGCGCGTTGGCCAGGGCTTGCGTGTAGTTCAGC
>CAYGYQ010000010.1:0-30587 GCA_964354035.1 uncultured Bordetella sp. | reverse complement strand
CACGGTGTCGACGCGGGCCCCTCCGGCGCGCTCGCCGGGGCGGGCATGCGCGTGGCCACCCACGACGTCGACACGACGCACGGTCCGATCCTCTATCTCGACGGTGTGTCGGTGAGCTTCGACGGGTTCAAGGCGCTGAACGACCTCAGTCTCACGATCGAGGACGGCGAACTGCGCTGCATCATCGGTCCCAACGGTGCCGGCAAGACGACGATGATGGACGTGATCACGGGCAAGACGCGTCCGGATGCCGGCACCGCGTTCTTCGGGCAGACGATCGATCTCACGCAGCTCACGGAGGCCGAGATCGCGCACGCCGGCATCGGCCGCAAGTTCCAGAAGCCGACCGTGTTCGAGCAGCACTCCGTCTTCGAGAATCTCGAGCTCGCGATGAAGACCGACAAGCGCGCGCGGACCGCGATACGCGCGCGGCTTTCCGGCGGCGAGCTCGGCCGGATCGCGGAAACGCTGGAGCTCGTCCAGCTGCGCGATCACGTGCATCGGCCGGCGGGGCTGCTCTCGCACGGCCAGAAGCAGTGGCTCGAGATCGGGATGCTGCTGATGCAGGAGCCGCGCTTGCTGCTGCTCGACGAGCCGGTGGCCGGCATGACCGACGACGAAACGATGCGCACGGCGGAGCTTTGCCGGTCACTCGCCGGAAAGCACTCGGTGGTGGTCGTCGAGCACGACATGGACTTCATCGCGCAGATCGCCCGCAAGGTCACCGTGTTGCACGAGGGCAGCGTACTCGCCGAAGGGCCGATGGACGTCGTGCAGGCCGATCCGCGCGTCATCGAGGTCTACCTTGGACGATAGGCGGAACCCCCGGTGCTGACGATCTCGGATCTCAACCAGTACTATGGCGGGAGCCATACGCTGCGCAATATCGCCTTCGCCGTGCCGTCGGGCGCGGTCACGGCGGTGCTGGGACGGAACGGCGTCGGCAAGTCGACGCTGCTCAAGTGTCTCGCCGGTCTGCTGCCGGTGCGCTCGGGCGCGATTCAATTCGACGGCGTCGACGTGACGCCACTGCCGCCCCACGCGCGCGCCCGGCTCGGGCTGGGTTACGTGCCGCAGGGTCGCGAGATCTTTCCGCGGCTCACGGTCCTCGAGAACCTGAAGCTCGGACTGGCCACGAAGCCTCCGGGCACGCCGGTCCCGCCGCGGATCTTCGAGATGTTTCCGGTC
Source organism: uncultured Bordetella sp. (assembly GCA_964354035.1). GTDB lineage: Bacteria > Pseudomonadota > Gammaproteobacteria > Burkholderiales > Casimicrobiaceae > CAIWHR01. The sequence continues at coordinate 29,399 of CAYGYQ010000010.1, read as the reverse complement.
CTGGCCGACATGCTGCACCGGCGCGGGGGTGATCTGTCCGGCGGGCAGCAGCAGCAGCTCGCGATCGGGCGCGCCCTGGCGATGGGCCCGAAGCTGCTCGTGCTGGACGAGCCGACCGAGGGCATCCAGCCTTCGATCATCAAGGACATAGAGCGCGCCATCCGGCGCCTGGCCGCCGAGGGCGAGATGGCGATCCTGCTCGTCGAGCAGTATTACGACTTTGCCCGGTCGCTCGCCGACCGCTACGTCGTGCTCTCGCGCGGCGAAGTCGTGAAGGCCGGCCGGGGCGCCGACATGGACGCCGACGGCGTGCGCGCCTGCCTGACCGTGTGAGCCCTGCCCCCTCCACTGGCGGGGCGGGCCGCCGCGGTGGCGGGTTGCCCGGGCCCGGACCCATGGCCCCGGGTTGATCACGATCAAGGTGACCTGTTGCGAGGCCGGTGACAATCGCGGCCATTCGCGGGAGTATCACCGCTTATCGGGAGCTGCCATGGCCACTGCCGCTGCAGCCGACCTCGTCCTCGACACCGTCCTGGTGAAGAAGTACGACGGCTTCGGTCCTCGCTACACCTCGTACCCCACTGCCGATCGCTTTCACCCGGGCGTCACCGCGGAGCGGTACGTCGACGCGCTCCATGCGCGCAATCAGGAGCGGCCGACGGCGCCACTCTCGCTGTATGTGCACATCCCGTTCTGCAACACGATCTGCTACTACTGCGCGTGCAACAAGGTGATTACCAAGGACCACGGGCGCAGCGCCAAATACATCAGGTACGTCGGTCGCGAGATCGAGATCGTGAGCGGCCTCGTCGAAGGTGGCCCGCAGGTCGAGCAGCTGCACTGGGGCGGCGGCACGCCGACCTTCCTCGCGCGGGACGAGATGTCGATGCTGATGGGCATGCTCCGCGGCCACTTCGCGTTCGCGCCGGACGCCGAGATCTCGATCGAGGTCGATCCGCGCAAGGTCTCCGCCGACGCCATCGCTTTCCTGGGACGACTGGGTTTCAACCGGATCTCGGTGGGCATCCAGGACTTCGATCCGGCGGTCCAGCAGGCGGTCAACCGCATCCAGACGGAAGCGGAGACGATGACGGTGATCGACGCCGCGCGGGCAAACGGCTTCGTCTCGGTCAACGCCGACCTGATCTACGGGCTGCCGCGGCAGACGGTGGCAGGATTCTCCGCTACGCTCGACAAGGTGATCGCGGCCTCGCCCGACCGCATCGCGCTCTACAGCTATGCGCACGTGCCGCACCTGTTCAAGCCGCAGCGCCGGATCGACGTGGACGCGATGCCGGCGCCCGAGACCAAGCTCGCGATCCTCGCGCTCGCGATCGAGAAGCTCGGCGCGGCGGGCTACCTCTACATCGGGATGGATCACTTCGCGAAGCCGGGCGAGGAGCTCGCCGTCGCGCAGGCCAACAGGAAGCTGCACCGCAACTTCCAGGGCTATTCGACCAAGCCCGACTGCGACATGCTGGCGTTCGGCATCTCGGCCATCGGCAAGGTCGGCGCCGCGTACGTCGCGAACGTCAAGACGCTCGACGAGTATTACGCCAGGCTCGATGCCGGCACGCTGCCGGTGATGCGCGGTGTGGAGCTCAACGCCGACGACCTGATCCGCCGCGACGTCATCCAGAAGCTGATGTGCAATTTCGAGCTGGATTTCGCCGCGCTCGGCACGCAATACGGCATCGCATTCGCCGATTATTTCGCGCCGGACCTGGCGGCGCTCGGCCCGCTCGCGACCGACGGCCTGGTCGTGCTCACCGACCGCGACCTCAAGGTGACGATGCGCGGGCGGCTCCTCGTGCGCACGGTCGCGATGCACTTCGACCGGTACCTGCGCGAGGCGCAGCAGAAAGCGCAGTACTCCCGCGTCATCTGAGCGCCGCGGCTCCCCGCGCGCGGCGGGCATTCAGCCTGCGTCGAGCCACCGCCGGATCCGCCGGTACACGTCGGGCCGGTCGAGCAGATCGAGGTGCCCGCAGTCGTGGGCGATCCACTGCCGCGACTTCGGGATGGCGAGATCGAGGGCCGGATTGTCGTGCGTGCCGAGCGCGCTCGCGAGCGGAACGAGCCCGTCACCGGGCAGGGCGCGATGAACGCGCCGTGGCTTGGCAAGCGCCGTGGCGCCGATGGCAAAGCAGCGCACACCGTCGGGCAGCGGCACGAAGCGCCGGCGATCGCCGCGCGCGAAGCGGTCGCGCCCGTGCCAGTCCTCGTCGGCGAGGTTCCCGTAGCGCAGGTCGGTGATGCCGGCGCTGCGGATCTTCCCCAGCCGCGCGAACGGCGCGGTGTAGGGACTGATCTCGAGCAGCGTGTCGATCCAGTTGCCGCCGCGCTCCATCGGCGCGCCGTGATGCGGCGTGCCGAGGAACACCAGCGAGCCGAGGCGCCGCGGCCACGCGTGGGCGGCGAGAGTGCCGTAGTGGCAGGCGCTGCGCGCGACGAGTCCGCCCATGCTGTGGGTGACGAGCGCGAATTCCTCCAGCGGCACCGGCCACTGCGCCACCAGCGCCTCCAGCATTTCGGCCAGCTGCCTGCCGTTGGTCGAAATGTGCAGTCCCGTGTTGTAGTGCAGGTACACGGGCGTGCAGCCGAGGTCGCGCGCGAGCGCGGCGCCGTGGTCGTGCCCCCGACGGTTCCACTGCAGATCGTTGAGGCACAGGCCGTGCGCGAGCACCAGCAGCTTGCCGGTGCACGCGGGGATGGCCGCGGCCAGCGCCGGGCGCTCCGGTGGCAGCGCTTTGCCGTCGCGACGGAAGCCGAGCGCAATCGCCAGCGGATTGCGGGTCTCGACCAGATGGTCGCCAAGCACGCCGTTCAGTGCGGCGACGATTGCTTCGCGTGCCGGTGACGGCTCGACGTGCCCGAGCAGTGGAGCGAGGCTCCCCAGTACGGCATCGATGCTCCCGCCCACGAGCCGGGTCACGCCGTGCACGCTCCGGTAGACCAGTCCCGTGATGCCACGCGTGCGGCCGGCCGGCAGTTTGTCGAGCAGAGCCGGGCTCCGGACGATGTTGTGATGCATAGCCTCGACGAGGTCGGCAACACCGCGCGTGGCATCGATGGCGAGGCGGCTCGCGCCGCGCAGGTCGGAGAGGTGGTTGCGATGCTTCGCGGTTGTCACGGAGGCGAGGGGTGCTCCGGCGTCAGCCGAAGCGCCGCGCCGGCGCTGCCGGATCGATGCCCCGGCGCGCCGCCATCTCTTGGCCGATGGCGGCGAGGGTCCTCGCGTCGAAGGTCCGGGCGGCGAGCGGGATCAGCTCGCCTTCCTCCCGTGCAATGTGGGCCGCGTAGGCGGCGCGGACGTCGGCCACCTCTTTGGGCGACAGGTTCGCGCGTGCGCCGGCGGCGATGCCGGCCAGGCGCGGGCGCAGGTGGCGCCACATTGCGGCGAGCGCGGCATGCTCGCGCTCAAGGTCGCCGACCAGCCTGTCGGCGCGGCCCGGCATTGCCTTCTGCAGGCGGGGAAACACGCTGGTCTCTTCGTCGGCGTGATGGTTGGGAGCGGCCGTGTCGAAGTACCTGAGAATGCCGCGCGCGGCGGCCCGGGCATCGACATCGCAGCCGTGCTCGGGCAGGTGCCGCTGCAGTCGCGCGAGCGTGGCGAGCTGGCGCTCGATGCGGCCGTGGCACGCGGCGAGCATGCCCAGCGGGTCGTCGAAGCTCGGCGCCGTGGCGTCGGAAAAGAGGTCGGTGGCCATGGGAACTGTGCCGTCGGCGACGGCGGAGGATAGGTCGCGATTATAGTCGGGCGAGCACGCCCAGCGGCGACTTCGTGACGGCGACCGACAGGATGTAGCCGAAAGTCGCGAGCGCGGCGGCGAAGGCGACGATGCGAACGCGACGCGTGCGCCCCCGCTTCAAAGCGACAGTACCGAGCGCGATGTAGGCGCAGAGCGCGATCACCTTGGCCCAGAGCCAGCCACGGGTGCCGTCGGCTCCCAGCTGCCACGCGAGCCACAGCGCCGAGGTGAGCAGCACCGTGTCGACCACGTGCGGGCCGATGCGCACCCACCGCCGCTGCAGCCGTTGCGGCGAGCGCAGCATCCACGCTCCGCGCAGGGCGAACAGCCCGATCGACAGCGCTGCGGCGCCCGCATGGACGAGCTTGATCGCCGCGTAGTCGATCGTCATCCGCGCCTCCGGGGCTCCCGATCAGTAGGTCTCGACGTGGTAACGGCCCTGCGCGCGCAGCTCCGGCAGCCGCTGATCCCAGTGCGTGCCGTGCGCCCGGCAGGCAGCGCGGAACGCCTCGTCGACCCCGGCCTCCATGTCCTTCAGGCCGCAGATGTAGATGTAGCAGTTCGCGTCGTCGAGCAGGCGCACGACATCGGCGCCGCGCTCGCGGATCCGGTCCTGCACATAGTGCTTCGGCTCGCCCGGCACGCGCGAGAAGGCGAAGTTGATGTCGATGAATTCCTTCGGCAGCCTTTGCAGCGGCCCGAAGTAAGGCAATTCCCCGGGCGCGCGCGCGCCGAAGAACAGCATCAGCTCGCCGCCTTCGTTCTGCGCGATCCGCCGCCGCCGGCGCTCGGTCATCGCGCGCATCGGCGCCGAGCCCGTGCCTGTGCAGATCATAAGCAGGCTCGAGCCCGGATGGTTGGGCATCAGGAACGTCGTTCCGTACGGCCCGACGACCCGGACTTCGTCCCCCTTGGCGCGGTCGCACAGGTAGTTCGACGCCACGCCGGCGACGGGCCGGCCGTCATGGTCCTCGGTCACGCGCTTCACGGTGAGGGCGAGATTGTTGTAGCGCGGCCGCTCGCCTTCGCGCGGGCTCGCCACCGAGTAGAGGCGGACGTGGTGCGGGCGGCCGCTCGCGTCGAAGCCGGGCGGTACGATCCCGATCGTCTGGCCTTCCAGCACCGGAAACGCCGCGCCGCCGAAATCGAGCACGAGGTGCCGGATGTCGGAAGACGCTCCTTCGGCGGTCAGGCGGAAATTCCCGCTGACGGTCGCGAGTGCCGGCCGTTCGATCGGGTAGAGGTTGACGTAGGGGTGCGCCGCCGACCACGGCGGAACCACGGCGCCACCCTGTCCCGATGTGGCCAACGCCGTGATCCGCACCACATCGGTCGGCAGCTCGGTCGCGGCGCCGTCGTCGGTCTCCTGCTGCGGCGGCAGGCTGTCCCACGCGAGCTGCTGCTCCGGCGTGAAGGCCTTGCCTTTCTCCACGCGGCGCCAGTTGTCGATCGCGCCGGTCGGACAGGGCGCGATGCAGTCGTTGCAGCTGTTGCACAGGGCCGGATCGACGACGTAGTTGCGCGCGTCGTGCGCGACCGCGTGCACCGGGCAGGTCTCCTCGCAGGTGTTGCAGCGAATGCAGATCTCCGGATCGATCAGATGCTGGCGGATGATCTCGATCGTCTGCATGCCCGTGCCCGTCGTGATACCTGTCGGCGTGGCGGCCTCAGCGCGCGCGCATCAATTGAAGCGCACGTACTCGAAGTCGGCCGGCTGGCTGTTGATCCCACGCGCCGGCGGCGCGATCCAGTGCGCGAACTTGCCGGGCTCCGCCACGCGGCCCATCAGCGAGGCGACGAAGGCGCGGTCCGCCGCGGAGGGCAGCCACTGCAGGTGGCGATGCGTCCAGTCGGCCTCGCCGATGACGTTCCCGTCGGGATCGATGCGTGCCGCCGACAGCGGGCCGATCCTGCGGTTGAAGGCCTTGTGCGGCGCCTTCAGCCGGAAGGGGATGGCGGCCTTCTCGATGATCCGGTTCCAGCGCTCGATGCCGGCTTGCGCGTCCTTCACGTAGTCGTCGCGCAGCGTCTCGTTCAGCGCGTTCAGCGCCGGTGCCGGCACGCTCACCAGATGGCCGTCCCGCACTTCGAGCACCGGATACGTGGCGCCCGCGAGGACGTGGTCGTCGGCGATCCGGGTCTCGTCGAAGCGGCCCTTGAGGCCGGTGGTGTAGAACGTCGCGGCGTTCGACGACAGGTCGGAGCCGAAGAGATCCATCGTCACGCTGAAATGGAAATTGAGGTAGCGCTGGATCGTCGGCAGATCGATGACACCCAGCGCACGCAACTGCCCCGGGTCCTCGGTGCGGTGAGCGGCCATCGTTTCGCAGGTCCGCTGGATGATCCGGCCGACGCCGGACTCGCCGACGAACATGTGATGCGCCTCCTCGGTCAGCATGAAGCGGCAGGTGCGCGCGAGCGGATCGAACCCCGACTCGGCGAGCGAGCAGAGCTGGTACTTGCCGTCGCGGTCGGTGAAGAACGTGAACATGAAGAAGGACAGCCAGTCGGGCGTCGGCTCGTTGAACGCACCGAGGATGCGCGGATTGTCGGCGTCACCGGAGCGGCGCTCCAGCAGCGCCTCGGCCTCCTCGCGTCCGTCGCGGCCGAAGTGCGCGTGCAGCAGGTACACCATCGCCCACAGATGGCGGCCTTCCTCGACGTTGACCTGAAAGAGGTTGCGCAGGTCGTAGAGCGAAGGGCAGGTGAGGCCGAGGTGGCGCTGCTGCTCGACGGAGGCGGGCTCGGTGTCCCCCTGGGTGACGATCAGCCGGCGCAGGTTCGGGCGGTACTCGCCCGGGACCTCCTGCCACGCCGGTTCGCCCTTGTGCGCGCCGAAGTGCACCGTGCGGCCGGCCTCGGCCGGCGCGAGAAAGATGCCCCAGCGGTAGTCGGGCATCTGCACGTGGTCGAAATGTGCCCAGCCCTTGGGCTCCACGCTCACCGCCGTGCGCAGGTAGACCTCCGCATTGGTCGTGTTCTCGGGGCCCATGTCGCCCCACCACTTGAGGAACTCGGGCTGCCAGTGCTCCAGGGCGCGCTGCAAAGTTCGGTTGCCCGCGAGATTCACGTTGTTCGGAATCTTTTCGCTGTAGTCGATGCTCATCATGCCTTCCTCGTGAGGGGTCGGGTCGGGCGGGCGCGTCAGACGCGATCCCAGTTGAAGCGGGGTTTGCTGCCGGTGCCGAAGACCTTCAGCGCGCCAGCCTCGCCGACCGCGTTCGGCCGGATGAAGATCCAGTTCTGCCAGGCGGAGAGCCGGCCGAAGATCCGCGTCTCCATCGTCTCGGGGCCGCCGAAACGCAGATTGGCTTCCAGGCCGGTCAGCGCGTCCGGCGACAGGCTCGCGCGCTCCTCCAGCGCGACGCGCACCTCGTCGGCCCAGTCGAGTTCGTCGGGCGCGGCGGTAACGAGGCCAAGATCGAGCGCGGCGTCCGCGGCCAGCGCACGGCCGACGGCGTCTTTCGCGCGCGCGATCGGCTCCCCTTCGCCGTAGAAGCGGGCGGCGAGGCGCGCGTGCGCGTTCACCATCGGGTACGCGCCGAAGTTGAGCGTGGACAGCGTGATCCTGGGCGCCGCCGCCGCGTCGTCAGGCAGCGCGAGCATGTAGCTGCGATCGGCGGCCAGCGCCAGCTCGAGGAGCGTGCCGGCGAAGCAGGATTGCGGCTCGATCAGCGCGAACAGCGTGCGCGAGGTGACATCGAGTCGCGCGAGCGTGCGCCGCAGCATGCCGATCGTCTCGCGGACCAACCAGTGCGACCGGTGGCGCAGCAGCGTCGCGTCGGCGGCGAGCACGTGCGCCGCATCGCCGGCAGTCTTCAGGATCCACGTGCCGATATCGGGCTCGTTGGTGCGCAGCAGCAGGATCGCGTCGTCGAGCTCGCGCGCCATCGCCAGCGGCCACCACGCCGCGCCCGCGGCGAGAATCGGATCGAGGCCCTCGGCCGGCGGCGCATCGGGCGCCGAGACGGTGATCGTCGCGCGGCGCCCCCGGCGGTCGATTTGGACGTCGACGTGCGCGTAGCGGTAGCCGGCCGTGTCGACGGTTCGCGCCAGCGGCGTGAGGGCAATGCCCTTCGCATCGGCCGGCCGATCACTCGTCGCGGCCAGTGCCAGTGCTCGTTCCTTCACTTTCTGGGCGAACTGCTGCGGCTTCGCATGGCCGTCGATCAGACGCCACTGCAGCGCGCGCTCGGCGCGCACGCCCTCGACCAGCGTGCAGAAGATGTCGGCGTGATCGCGCCGAACGCGGCGCTTGTCGGTGAGGCGGGTGAGCCCGCCCGTGCCCGGCAGCACGCCGAGCAACGGCACTTCGGGCAGGCTGACCGCCGACGAGCGGTCGTCGGTCAGCCAGATCTCGTCGCAGGCGAGCGCAAGCTCAAAGCCGCCACCCGCCGTCGTGCCGTTGCACGCGGCGATGAACTTGAGTCCGGAATGGCGGCTCGCGTCCTCGATGCCGTTCCTCGTCTCATTGGTGAACTTGCAGAAGTTGACCTTCCACCCGTGCGTCGACGTTCCGAGCATGAAGATGTTCGCGCCGGAGCAGAACACGCGTTCCTTGCCGCTCGTCATGATCACGCTCCGCACTTCGGGATGCTCGAAGCGTATCCGCTGCAGCGCGTCGGCAAGCTCGATGTCGACGCCGAGGTCGTAGGAATTGAGCTTGAGCTTGTAGCCGGGATTCAGGCCCCGGTCTTCGTCGACGTCCAGCGTCAGTGTCGCGATCGGGCCGGCGCACGCGAGCTTCCAGTGCGCGTAACGGTCCGGGTGCGTGTCGTAGGTGTGGAAGGTCTGCGCGCGGGTTGTGGCTGCCTCCGCGGCGGGTACGCTTGCCGGTGCCATGCGATTCTCCGGAATGTGCGTCAGGCGAGGACGGCCTGGCGCAGCTTGGTTAGGCTCTGCTGTGCGTCGTCGCCGGAGGTGTCCAGCGTGGCGTCCGCCTTCCGGTACAGCGGTTCGCGCGCATCGAGGATGCGCTTGAGATCGTCGATCGCCTCGACCTTGCCCTGCATCGGCCGCAGGTCGCCCTGGGCGACTACCCGCGCCATATGTTCGTCGGGCGACGCCCTGACCCAGACCGTGAAGCAATGCCGTAGCAGCAGATCGTACGCGTCCGGCTCGGAGACGAGGCCCCCGCCAACGGCGATCACCATTTCGGCGTGCGCATCCAGCACGCGCTCGAGACAGCGGCGCTCGATGCGCCGGTAGCCGTTCTGGCCGTAGAGCAGGAACACTTCGGAAAGGCCGATGCCCGCTTCGCGCTCGATCTCGCGGTCGAGTTCGACGAACGGCACGCACAGCTTGGCGGCGAGCGCGCTTCCCAGCGTGGTCTTGCCGGCCCCGCGCAGGCCGACCAAGGCGACGCGCCTGCGGCGCGAGGCCGCCTCCTCGCCGAAGTTGCGCAGCAGCCGGAACACCACTTCCTCCAGGCGGTGCGCCGGCAGTCCGTTGAGCAGGCGGCGGATGAGGCGCTGCTCGACCGAACGCTCGCGGGCATCCAGCAGCTCGGCCAAAGGGATGTCGAGCGCGCGCGCGACGCTGCGCAGCAGCAGCACCGACGCATTGCCTTCACCCGCTTCGAGTTGCGCGAGGTAGCGCTCCGAGACGCCGGCGCTCTGCGCGATCGCCTTGCGCGCCAGGCCGCGCCGCTCGCGTGCTTCGCGGACCTGTTGTCCCATCGCGACGAGGAACTGCGCGTCGTCCGGAGCGGTGGCGGGCGGCACGGAAACCGGAGGGCGTTGATGAAGCGTGGCGGACATTGCTGGATCTTGCAGAAACGGAAGGGGTCGAGGCGACGAAATATATTGCATGTCCTTGATCCGCGTCAAGCACTTTGGATCGGATCGCAGAACACCCGTCGACTTGGGCAATTTGAACTTCCGCAGGACCGTCCGGCCGCGATTCTTCAGCGTCACCCGGTTTGCTGACATGATGTATTGTGCTTGACGGTCACGAAATCATGCTCTAAATTGCCGGAGCTTTCGCGGTCCATGGGCGGAGGCATCGCGCCTGCCATAATCACTGCAAAAGGCGGACGGCTTGCCGCGACCTGCGGCGCGTTGCAGGCGGACCGTTGCGTGGTCACACTTCGCCACGAGGAGGAGATCAGCATGCCGTCCTTGAGCACGGCCGATCAACGCGCGAGGCCGCCGCGGGTCGAGATCCCGCGCGACTACAATGCCGCGCACGACCTGATCGAGCGCAATCTGGTTGCGGGCCGCGCCGGCAAGATCGCGTACATCGACGACGCCGGCACGTACACCTACGGCGAGCTCAGTGAGCGTGTCAACCGCTGCGCGAACGCACTCACGGCGCTCGGCATCTCGCCCGAGCAGCGCGTGCTGCTCTGCCAACTCGACACCATCGACTTTCCAGCGGCGTTCCTTGGTGCGATCAAGGCGGGCATCGTGCCGATCGCGGCGAACACGCTGCTCACGACGAATGACTACGACTACATGCTGCGCGACAGCCGCGCCCGCGCGCTGATCGTCTCGGCGGCGCTGCTGCCGGCGTTTGCGCCCCTGCTGGGGAAGCACCCGTACCTTGCGCACGTGCTCGTGTCCGGTGCGGCCGACGAAGCGGTGGCGGCCCCCCACCGATCGCTGGCCAGCCTGATGGCGGCAGCGCCAGCGTCGTTCACGCCGGCGGAGACCACCTGCGACGACGCCTGCTTCTGGCTGTATTCGTCGGGATCGACCGGCGCGCCGAAGGGCACCGTGCATCTGCATTCGAGCCTGATCCAGACGGCGGAGCTCTATGCGAAGCCGATCCTGGGCCTGCGCGAGGATGACATCGTCTTTTCGGCAGCCAAGCTGTTTTTCGCGTACGGCCTCGGCAACGGGCTCACGTTTCCGCTTGCCGTCGGCGCGACGACGGTGCTGATGGCCGAGCGCCCGACGCCGGCGGCGGTCTTCGCGCGGTTGCGCCGCCACCAGCCGACGATCTTCTACGGCGTCCCGACGCTCTACGCCGCGCTGCTCGCGAGTCCCGACCTGCCGCAGCGGGGCGAGCTGCGGATGCGCCGCTGCACGTCGGCTGGCGAGGCGCTGCCGGCGGAGATTGGCCGGCGCTGGACCGAGCACTTCGGTGTCGAGATCCTCGACGGTCTCGGCTCGACCGAGATGCTGCACATTTTCCTGTCGAACCGCCCCGGCCAGGTTCGCTACGGGACGAGCGGCATGCCAGTGCCCGGGTACGATCTCAAGATCGTCGGCGACGACGGTCAGCCGCTTCCCGCCGGGCAGGTGGGCGAGCTCCAGATCAGCGGGCCGACCGCCGCGATGGCGTACTGGAACAACCGGGAGAAGACCCGCAATACGTTCCAGGGTCCCTGGACCCGCAGCGGCGACAAGTACTCGGTCGATGCGGACGGCTATTACCTGTACTCTGGTCGCAGCGACGACATGCTCAAGGTGGGCGGCATCTACGTGTCGCCGATCGAAGTCGAGTCGGCGCTCATCACGCATCCCGCCGTGCTCGAAGCGGCGGTGATCGGACGGGCAGACGACGAGGAGCTGGTCAAGCCGGTGGCCTACGTCGTGCTGAAAGCCGGCCAGCAGGAGTCCGTGGCGCTGGCCGAGGAGCTGCGGCAGCACGTGAAGGGGCAGCTCGCGCCGTACAAATATCCGCGCTGGATCGAGTTCATCGGCGAGCTGCCGAAGACGGCAACGGGTAAAATCCAGCGCTTCAAGCTGCGGGCGAAAGCGCAATGAGATCGGGCGGGAGCGGGCGATGGCGCACGCTTCCCGGAGCGGCAACACCAAGCCACAGGAGGAGATCCCCATGAAGCAAACCCTGAAACACCTGCGCCGAGTCGGCGCGATCACGGCGGCCGCGGCGGTCGCGGGCCTGCTGCTTGTATCGGGCCCCGCGTCGGCGCAGCAGCCGGGCAAGATCAAGATCGGGCTGATGCTGCCCTACACCGGGACGTTCGCCGCGCTGGGCACGTCGATCACCAACGCGTTCAAGCTTGCGATCGAGGAAAACGGCGGCAAGCTCGGCGGGCGCGAAATCGAGTACTTCACCGTCGACGACGAGTCGGATCCGGCCAAGGCGCCCGAAAATGCGAACAAGCTGATCAAGCGCGACCAGGTCGACGTGCTGGTGGGCACGGTCCACTCGGGCGTGGCCCTCGCCATGGCCAAGGTCGCGCGCGACACCAACACGCTGCTCGTCATTCCCAACGCCGGCGCTGACGAGATCACGGGGCCGCTGTGCGCGGCCAACGTGTTCCGGACGTCGTTCTCGAACTCGCAGATGGGCATCGCGATGGGCAAGGTGATGGCCGAGCAGAAGAAGAAAACGGCCGTCACGCTGACGTGGAAGTACGCGGCCGGCGACGAATCGGTCGGCGGGTTCAAGGAGACGTTCGAGGCGGGCGGCGGCAAGGTGATCAAGGAGCTGTCGCTGCCGTTCCCGCAGGTCGAGTTCCAGTCCTACCTGACCGAAATCGCCGCGCTCAAGCCCGACGTCGTCTACGTGTTCTTCGCCGGCGGCGGGGCGGTTAAGTTCGTCAAGGACTACGCGGCGGCCGGGCTCGGCAAGACGATCCCGCTGGTCGGCGCGGGCTTCCTGACCGACGGCACGCTGGAAGCGCAGGGCGACACGGCGCAGGGGCTGCTGACGACGCTGCACTACGGCGACGGCCTCGACAACCCGAAGAACAAGGCTTTCCGTGCGGCGTTCGCCAAGGCGCACAAGATCGACCCGGATGTCTACGCGGTGCAGGGCTACGACGCCGCGCAGCTCCTCATCGTCGGCATGAACGCGGTGAAGGGCGACACGACCAAGCGCGCCGAGCTGGTGAAGGCGATGGCAGAGGCGAAGCTCGACAGCCCGCGCGGACCGCTCGCGCTCAACAGGGGCCACAACCCGATCCACAACATCTACCTGCGCAAGGTCGAGGGCAAGGAGAACAAGGTGGTCGGCATCGCCGTCAAGGACCTGACCGACCCGCCGCGCGGCTGCAAGCTCTGAGGCCGCAGGCTCTCCCGCGCGGGCAGGCGTCGCGTCTGCCCGCGCGTTTTTTCGCGCCGGGGTAGGATACGGGCCGATGGACTTCTACTCCTTCCTGATCCAGCTGCTGAACGGCGTCCAGTACGGACTGCTGCTGTTCCTGGTCGCGAGCGGCCTCACGCTGATCTTCGGCATCATGGGCATCATCAACCTCGCCCATGGCAGTTTCTACATGGTCGGCGCGTACATGGCGTTCACGCTGGCTTCGCTCACCGGCAACCTGTTCGTGGCCATTGTCGTCGGCATCGTGCTGTCGGTGCTCCTGGGCATCCTGCTCGAATGGGCGCTGATCTCGCACCTATACCAGCGGGACCACCTGGAGCAGGTCCTGCTGACCTACGGGCTGATCCTGGTGTTCGAGGAACTGCGCAGCCTGATCGTCGGCAACGACGTGCACGGCGTCGCGGTGCCCGCCATCTTCAACTGGTCGATTCCGCTGACCGAGACGCTCTCCTATCCGGTGTACCGGCTGTTCATGTCGGCGGTCTGCCTCGCATTGGCGGGATTGCTCTACCTGCTGATCCACCGCACGCGCGTCGGCATGATGATCCGCGCGGGCGCGTCGAACCGCGAGATGGTGTCGGCGCTGGGGCTCAACATCAACCTCGTCTACCGGCTGGTGTTCGCGCTGGGCGTTGCGCTGGCGGCCTTTGCCGGGATGATCGCGGCGCCGGTGTCGTCGGTCTACCCGGGCATGGGCACGCAGGTGCTGATCATCTGCTTCGTCGTCGTCGTGATCGGCGGGATCGGCTCGATCTGGGGTGCGCTGTTCGCCGCCTTGCTGATCGGGCTCGCCGACACCTTCGGCAAGGTCCTGCTCCCCGAGGCCGCTGGGGTCACCGTCTATCTGCTGATGGCCGCGATCCTGCTGTGGCGCCCCGAAGGCCTCTTCAAGCGGGTCGGGTGATGGCAGGCGGCCGCGCGCGGGTTGGCCGGTGATGCGCAAGCCGATCGCGCTCGGCGTGGCGCTGGCGTTGCTCGCGCTGTTCCCCCTCGCCGGCGCGGGGTTCTACACGGAGCTCGTCACCAAGGTGATGATCCTCGCCATCTTCGCGCTGTCGCTCGATCTCCTCGTCGGCTATACGGGGCTCGTCTCGTTCGGCCACGCGGCGTTTTACGGTGTCGGCGCCTACACGCTCGGCCTGATGGCACCAAAGTACGAAGCGGCGAACCTGTGGCTCACGCTGCCGGCGGCGATGCTCGCGGCGGGTGCGGCCGCACTCGTCGTCGGCGTGTTCGTCGTGCGCGTGAAAGGCATCTACTTCATCATGGTGACGCTCGCGTTCGCGCAGATGTTCTACTTCGTGTTTCACGACACGAAATTCGGTCGCGGGTCGGACGGCATCAGCATGAACTTCAAGCCGGTCGCCGCGATCGGCGGCTTCACACCGTTCGACCTCGGCAACACGACGCACGTCTATTACGTTGTGTTCGTCCTGCTCGTCGCCGTGTTCGTGTTCCTGCGCACGGTGCTGCGCTCGCCGTTCGGCCGCGCGCTGCAGGGAATCCGCAGCAACGAGCACCGGATGCGCTCGCTCGGCTTTCCCGTGTATTGGTACAAGCTCGCGAGCTTCACGCTGGCGGGCGCGCTGGCGGGCCTCGCCGGCTACCTGTCGGCGTTGCAGTTCGGCTTCGTCAATCCGGAGCTGCTGTCCTGGCACCAGTCGGGCAACGTGCTGCTGATGCTGATCCTGGGCGGCGTTGGCAGCCTGTACGGGGCGGTCGTCGGCGCCTTCGCGTTCGTCGCGCTGTCCGAGATCTTCCAGTCACTGACCCGGCACTGGCAGCTGTTGCTGGGCGGGACGATCATCCTGCTGGTGATCTTTCTGCCGGGCGGGCTCGCCAGCGTCGCGGGACGGTTCCGGCGCACGCTGATCGGGGATGCGCGCGATGTCTGAGGTCCTGCTCACGACGCTGGGGTTGACGCGTCTCTTCGGCGGGCTCGCCGCGGTGAGCGGCGTGGCGCTCGCGCTCGAGCGCGGCAAGCTGCACGCCGTGCTCGGCCCGAACGGGGCGGGCAAGACGACGCTGCTCAACCTCCTGTCCGGCGATCTCGCAGCATCGAGCGGCAGCATCGCGTACAAGGGCGAGGACATCACGCGCCAGCCGGCGGATCGCCGGTCGCGGATCGGCATCGGCCGCAGCTACCAGAAGACGAACATCTTCCCGGCCTTCACGGCATTCGAGAACTGCCGACTGGCTGCGCAGTCGCGCGCGCCGCGCGCGCTGCACCTCTTCGCCGATGCCGCCGCGTATCGCCCCGTAGCTGCGGCAGCGGAGCGCGCGCTCGAAGCGGCGGGGCTCAATGGACGTGGCGATCGCGTCGCGTCAGCGCTGTCGCATGGCGAGCAGCGGCAGCTCGAGATCGCGATGGTGCTCGCCACGCAGCCGGAGGTGCTGCTGCTCGACGAGCCGCTTGCGGGCATGGGCGCCGAGGAGGCCGCGCTGATGGTGGAGCTCCTGCGCAAGCTCGCACCGCGGCACGCGATCCTGCTCGTCGAGCACGACATGGACGCAGTATTCGCCGTCGCCGACCTGATCACCGTCATGGTCAACGGGCAGGTGCTCGAAAGTGGCCCGCCGGCGCAGATCCGCGCGAGCGCCGCCGTGCGGGAGGCGTATCTCGGCACGGATGCCGCAAGCGTGGGGGTCGTCCAGTGAGCGAATGGCTGCTCGAGGCGCGCGAGCTCCACACCTACTACGGTGCGAGCCACATCCTGCACGGCATCGATTTTCGCATCGACCGCAGCGAGACGGTCGGGCTGATGGGCAGGAACGGCATGGGCAAGAGCACGCTGCTGCGGAGCATGCTCGGGCTCGTCCGGCCGCGCCACGGCGAAGTCAGGGTGCGCGGCAGCGCGATGACGGGTGCCGAGCCCTACCGCATCGCCCGGCAGGGGATCGCGTACGTGCCCGAGGGACGCGGCATCTTTCCGAACCTCACCGTGCGCGAGAATCTCGTGATGGCGGCGCGCGCCGGCCCGGAGGGCCGCCGCGACTGGACCTACGACCGGGTGCTCGCGACGTTTCCACGGCTCGCCGAGCGCCTCGCCCACGGCGGATGGCAGCTCTCCGGCGGCGAGCAACAGATGCTCACGATCGGCCGCGCGTTGATGACGAATCCCGATCTGCTGATCCTCGATGAGGCGACCGAAGGGCTCGCGCCGCAGATCGCCCGGGAGATCTGGCGGATCATCGGCGAGATACGCACGCACGGCATTGCGACCGTCATCGTCGACAAGAATTACCGGGCGGTCACGGCGATCGCGGACCGCAACGTGATCCTGGTCAAGGGGCGGGTCGTGTTCGAGGGCGACAGCCGCGCGCTGCTTGCACAGCCGGACATCCTGCACAAGCATCTCGGCGTGTAGCGCCAATGCCCTTCGTCACGGTCGCGGCGCACCGCATCGAATACGAGCGCATCGCGGTCGCGCGCGCGGCGCGGCCGACGCTCGTCTTCCTGCATGAGGGACTGGGCTCGGTCGCCATGTGGCGGGATTTCCCGGGCCGCGTGGCCCATGCCGCAAACTGCGACGCCGTCGTCTATTCGCGCTACGGCTACGGCCGGTCGGATCCGCTCGCGGAGGACCGGACGCCGCGCTACATGCACGACGAGGCGCTGGTCGCCCTGCCGGAGCTCCTCGACGCGCTCGCGCTCGACCGGCCGATCCTGATCGGCCACAGTGACGGTGGCTCGATCGCGCTGATTCATGCCGGGGCTGGCGTGCGCCCGGTGGCCGCCGTCGTCACGCTGGCCGCGCACGTGCTGGTGGAAGACGTCTCCGTCACCAGCATCGCCGCGGCGCGGACGGCCTACGCAACGACCGATCTGCGCGCGCGGCTCGCGCGCTTCCACGCCGACGTCGACTCGGCGTTCCTGGGCTGGAACCGGATTTGGCTCGCGCCCGAATTCCGCGCCTGGAACATCGAGGAATGTCTGCCCCGCATCGCGTGCCCGGTGCTGGCCCTCCAGGGCGAGGACGACGAGTACGGTACGATGGAGCAGATGCGGCGCATCGGTGCGCAGGTGCGCGACGTCGAATTGCTGGCGCTGCCGGATTGCCGGCATTCGCCGCAGAGGGATCAGCCGGAGGCGGTGATCGAGGCGATCACGCACTTCGTCGATCGCGTCGCTGCGTGACCGAAGCGGGTCGATCGGCCGGGATCCGATTGACCCAAGCGCGCATGATTGCCAACGGACAGAGGCACGGGATGAAGGACCACAGGATCCAGGGGCTCAGCGCCTGGTATCAGCCTATCGTCGATCTCAACACCGGCAAGGTGGCGGGATGCGAGGTCTTAAGCCGCATCGTCGCGGCGGACGGATCGGCCGGATCGGCGGCCGCCTTGATGGACGAACTCGAGCGGGAGCCGGAGGCGCAATATGCGCTGATTCGCCGGCTGCTCGACTCGATCCATCGCGACATCGTTCCCGTCTTTGCGCGGCACCCCGACTTCTATGTGAGCATCAACATTCCGCCTTCGGTGTTCGGCAGCGGCCGCATCGGGCCGATGCTCTCCGACCTCGATCTTGATCCGTGGCGGACACGGCTCGTCGTGGAATTGACGGAGCGGCAGGCGCTGACCGATCTCGGGCGGGTCGCCATCGGCACGGCGAGATCGCTGGGCATCGCGGTGGCGCTGGATGATTTCGGCACCGGCCACAGCGGGCTTTCGCAGTTCGTCGGTCTCGATCTCGACATCCTGAAGATTGATCGCAGCCTGCTCATGCCCATTCTCGAGAACCGGACGGCGGCGCGGATGCTCCGTGGCATCGTCGGCCTCGCGGCGGCATTGCGCCTGCGCACCGTCGCCGAGGGTGTGGAGACTTGGGAGCACGCGTTCTTTCTGCGTGCGGCCGGTGTCGATTACGGCCAGGGATATTTCTGGAGCAAGGCGGTTCCCGGCGCCGAGATCGAGGCGCTGCTCGCGCGCGGATTTGCGCACAGCCTGGAGCGACCCCTGGCCCGGTAGGGCCCACGCATCGCGTTGACCGCCGGAAAGCTCGGCAGCGGACCCTGGTTTGACGTGCGCGCAGGCCCGCGCGCGGCACTCTGCTCCAGCCGGCGCGCGGATCCGGACCGTCATATGCGCCCATGGCTCCGGGCCCCGGGGCAGCGAAACCGCGCCGCCTTGACGCCCATCAAGGCCAATCTCCGTCCGCAGGCATTGAATGGCGCGAACGCCGGTGCGCGACGCACCTGCCCTGGGGAGGGATGACGTGACGACAACGACCGTGAGCAAGCCGGGCATCAGCCGCGAACAGATCTCCGCGCTGACGATGAGTACGCTCGCCTTTGCGGTGAACTTCGCAGTCTGGGTGATGTTCTCCGTCATCGGGATCAAGATCAAGGCGGAGTTGAACCTCAACGAGACCGAGTTCGGGCTGCTGGTGGCGACCCCCATTCTCACCGGCTCGCTGATACGGCTGCCGCTGGGCATCCTGACCGACCGCTACGGCGGGCGGATCGTGTACTTCGTGCAGATGCTCGCGGTGGTGATTCCCACCTGGGTCCTGTCCTACGCGACCGAGTACTGGCAGTACCTGGTGCTGGGCCTGTTCATCGGGGTCGCCGGCGGCTCGTTCGCGGTCGGCATCGCCTACACGTCGGCCTGGTTCAGCAAGGAGCGGCAGGGCACGGCGATGGGCATCTTCGGCGCCGGCAATGCGGGCTCCTCGCTCACCAAGTTCATCGCCCCGCTGATCATCGCGGCCTCCGCCACCGCCTCCTGGCGGATGGTGCCCAAGGTCTACGCCGTCGCCATGCTGGTGATGGCGATCCTGTTCTGGTTCCTGACCACCGAGGACCCGCTGCACCGCAAGGACGCGGCCGTACGGAAGCGCATCCCGCTGGGCGACCAGCTGAAGCCCCTGCTCGATCCGCGCGTCTGGCGCTTCGGGCTGGCCTACTACTTCATGTTCGGCGCGTTTGTGGCAATGGCACTGTGGTTGCCCAAATACTACGTCGGCGAGTACGGGCTGCCACTGGCCACCGCCGCGTTCCTCACCATTCTCTTCGACCTGCCCTCCGGGGCGATCCGCGCGTTGGGCGGCTGGGCATCGGACAAGTGGGGCGGGAACACCGTCACCTGGTGGGTGCTGTGGGTCAGTCTCGCCTGCATGTTCATCCTGAGCTATCCGCCCACGACGATGATCGTCCACGCCATCAGGGGCGACGTCGCGGTCAACATCGGGGTGGGGCTCACGCTGTTCACGGTGCTGATCTTCATCGTCGGCCTGGCGCAGGGCTTCGGCAAAGCCAGCGTCTACCGCAGCCTGGCCGACCACTATCCGACCCAGATGGGCGTGGTCGGCGGGATCGTCGGGGTCATCGGCGGCCTGGGCGGGTTCACGCTGCCGATCATGTTCGGCATCGCCGCCGACGTGATCGGGGTGCGCAGCAGCTGCTTCATGCTGATGACCCTCGTGATCGTCGTCACCATGATCTGGACGTGGGTCGCGGAGCGCAACGAGCGCGAGGAAATCATGGCGCAGCACGCCGATGCTCGCGCGGCGCTCGCCGGGGCCGATCTCATCGAGCCCCGTCGCCGGCGCCGCCACATACTGGTCGACTGGCGGCCGGACGACGAGGGCTTCTGGGCGACGACCGGCCGGCGCATCGCCAACCGCAACCTCTGGCTGTCGATGCCGCCCCTGCTGCTGGCCTTCGCGGTCTGGGTGGTGTGGAGCGTGATCGTCGTCGAGCTGCCGCACATCGGCTACAAGTTCACGACCAACCAGCTGTTCTGGCTGGCGGCGCTGCCCGGGCTGTCTGGCGCAGTCTTTCGCGCGTTGTACGCGTTCGCCGTGCCGATCTTCGGCGGGCGCAACTTCACGGTGTGGAGCACGACGATGTTGCTGCTGCCCACGCTGTGGATCGGCTTTGCCGTACAGGACCCGACCACCAACTACGCGGTGTTCGCGGCGATCGCGCTGCTGTGCGGGCTGGGCGCGGGCAACTTCTCCTCCAGCATGGCGAACATCAGCTTCTTCTATCCGAAGCGGCTGCAGGGCACGGCGCTGGGCCTCAACGCCGGCGTGGGCAATCTCGGCGTCGGCCTGGCGCAGCTGATCGCCCCGATCGCCATGTACGGCGGCGCGCTGCTGATCCTCGGCGGCAGCGCCCAGACCCGGGTGGATCAGGGCGCGACGATTTCAGTTTGGGTGCAGAACGCCGGGTTCATCTGGGTGCCGTTGATCGTCATCTCCGTGGTCGCCGCCTGGTTCGGCATGGACAACATCGCCACGGTGCGCGCCGGCTTCGCCGATCAGGTGGCGATCATCCGGCACAAGCAGCAGTGGCGGATGAGCTGGCTCTACACGGGCACCTTCGGCTCGTTCATCGGCCTGGCCGCCGGCTTCCCGATGCTGGTCAACACCGAGTTCCCGGCGGCGGACGCCTTCAAGTTCGCGTTCATCGGGCCGATCCTGGCGGCGCTGGTGCGTCCCGTCGGCGGCTGGCTCTCCGACCGCATGGGCGGCGCAATGATCACGTTCTGGATTTTCGTCGTCATGGCCGTCGCGCCGCTGGCTGCGGCATTCTTCCTGCCGACGGGAGGCAGCGGCGGCAGCCTGCTGGGCTTCGTGCTGGCGTTCATCGTGCTGTTCATCGCGGCCGGCGTCGGCAACGGCTCCACGTTCCGCATGATCCCGATCATCTTCCGCACGCTGCGCGAACGGGCGGTGCGCGATCAGAGCGATCAGGCGGCGCTCGACGAGGCCCGCCGCATCGGCAGCACCGAAGGCGCGGCGACACTGGGCTTCAGCTCCGCGGTCGCGGCCTTCGGCGGCTTCTTCATCCCGATCGCCTACGGCACGTCGATCAATCTGACCGGCAGCCCGCAGGGGGCGTTGTTCTTCTTCAGCGCGTTCTACCTCTCCTGCGTGCTGGCGACCTGGCGCTGGTACGCGCGCCGCAACGCCGAGGTGGCGTGCTGAGCCGGACTTGGGCCAACATTCATGACCTGGCTCCGCCGGTCTCGGCGAGCCAGGCGAGCACCGCGGCATTGAACTCCTGCGGCCGCTGCACCATCACCCAATGTCCGGTCGGCAGGCCGATCACCCGATTGCCCGGCCGGGCAGCGAGTTTCTCCCGCCAGACTGTCGAATGGAACATGAACGGCTTGCGCTCGCCGTAGAAGAAGAGCATTGGCACGTGGGGATCGAAGGGGCGCAGCGCTCCGAAGCCGCCCTTGACGCCGAACCAGCGCACCGCATAGGGGTAGCCCATGGCCGCGCCGATGTACTGCGGCGGTGCCGGCGCCCGCGCCCGCGCGGCCATCCAGCGCGCCATGCGGTCGCCGAGGGATCCGCCGAGGCGCCACGCGAGCGCGAGCCACCATTGATAGGCCACGATCATCAGCTTGGCCTTGATTGACAGCTCGGCCAGGTTGCGCCGCGAGCCCGCGTCGCCGATGTCCACGCCGATCACGCGTTTGACGAGCTGCGGATGGCGCTGGGCGAACTGGTAG
This sequence comes from uncultured Bordetella sp., assembly GCA_964354035.1. GTDB lineage: Bacteria > Pseudomonadota > Gammaproteobacteria > Burkholderiales > Casimicrobiaceae > CAIWHR01. The sequence goes on along the minus strand of CAYGYQ010000010.1, from coordinate 8,160 downwards.
CCGAAAACGCATCCCCAGTCGTGGAGGAGCAGCGTCACGCGCTCGCCAGGGCAGGTCTGCTCGACGATCATGCGCAGCGTGTCCACGACCTCGTCGAGCGAATAGGCGCGCCCGGGCTTGGCCAAATCGAAGCCCGGCAGCGTGAAGCGCACGCAGCGACAGGTCGCCTTCAGCGCCTCCACCTGCACGTCCCACAAGCGGTGGGTGTCGGGCCAGCCGTGGATCATGACCACGGACTCGGAACCGCTGCCTTCGACGATGACTTCGGTGTCGTTCACCTGCATGGTGGCCGATGATAGCGCGGGCGGTTCGTCAGCGGCGGGCCGCGAAGTCGCCGGGCATGCACCGTCAGACGAAAGAGGCGGCAGCAGACAGGCGAGCCCTGCTGCTGCCGTGGCATTTCCCGACTCTATTGGTCGGCGACGGTTGCGCATTGGCGACTGCGCCCTCCCGCCCACCCCGAAACCGGAGGTATGTCATATTGTCGAGTGGGCTTTGCGCTACCGACGGCAAACCTTCGGACTGCGTCGTTGCAAGGAACGTGATTGAAGTTGATCGGCCCCTGCCAGGAAATCGAGCCCCGGTCAGGACCCATGAAGTCAGGAGCCCTCCCGATGGCCGCCCACGCCCCGTTCGCCACCGACAAGCTGATCCGCTTCCACCACTGTGATCCCGCGGGGATCGTGTTCTATCCGCAGTACTTCGTGCTGATCAACGAGCTCGTCGAGGACTGGTTCGACCAGGGGCTCGGCATCGATTTCGCGCGCCTGCACGGCGAGCTGAAGCGCGGGGTGCCGGTGCGCCGGCTCGAATGCGATTTCCTGTCGCCGTCGCGGATCGGCGAAAGGCTGACGTTCACGCTGGCGTTGACGAAGATCGGAGGGTCCTCGCTCACCGCCAGGGTCGAGGCGGGCACGGGAGGCGTCGTGCGGGTGCGGGCGACTCTGGTGCTCGTGTATCTGTCGCTGGAAACGCACCGACCGGTGCCGTTGCCCGACGACCTGCGCGCGAAGCTCGCGCGCTTCCAGGCCTAGCGACGGGCGCGCGGGATGACCACCGATGCCAGGTTGCAGCAGGCGCTGGCGCTGCACCGTGGGCGCAAGCTCGAGGACGCCGAGCGGCTCTATCGCGAGATATTGGCGGAGGAGCCCCGGCACTTCGACGCGCTGCACCTGGTCGGGCTCGTGCAATACGAGATGGGCCGCTGGGATGCCGCGGTGGCGTCGATTCGCGCGGCGATCGCCGTCCGGCCGGGTTTCGCGCCGGCTTTCGCCAACCTCGGTCTGGCGCTCCAGAAGCTCCAGCACCTCGACGAGGCGCTGGCAAGCTATGACCGTGCGCTCGCGCTGGCGCCCGATTATGCGGAAGGGCACTACAACCGCGGCAATGTCCTGCTCGATCTGAAACGGCTCGAGGACGCCGTGACGAGCTTCGATCGCGCGCTGGCGCTCGAGGCCGGCCGGGCGCCGGCGCTATACAACCGGGGCATCGCCTTGCTCGACCTGGAGCGGCCCGAGGAGGCCGTCGCGAGCTTCGACCGGGCGCTGGCGCTGAAGCCGGAGTATGCGCAGGCGCTGTACAACCGGGCCATTGCCTTGCAGCACCTGCGACGGCAGGACGAGGTGGCGGCATCGCTCGCGCGGCTGCTCCAGCTGGTGCCGGATTTTCCGTTTGCACCGGGGATGCTCCTTCATGCGCAGATGCATTGCTGCGACTGGTCCAAGTTCGGGCCGGCCGTCGACGCGATCAACCAGGGCGTCCGGGCCCGGAAGAGGGTGGCGGAACCTTTCGGATATCTCGGGATTTCGGACTCGGCCGACGAGCAACGGATCTGCGCCGAAGTCTTTGCCGCGGTACGGGCGCCGGTCGCCCCGGCGCCGATGTGGAATGGCGAGACCTGGGGCAACGCGAAGATCCGGATCGGATATGTGTCCGGCGAGTTCCGGCACCAGGCGACTTCCGTCCTCATCGGAGAGCTCTTCGAGTTGCACGACCGTGGTCGCTTCGAATTGATCGCGTTCGACAACGGAGGGGACGACGCGAGCGTTCTTCGCGGCAGGATCGAGCGGGCGTTCAGCGAGATCGTCAGCATTGCCCGCCTCGGCGACCGGGAAGCGGCCGTGGCGATCCGCGACCGGAAGATCGATCTGCTGATCAACCTGAACGGCTATTTCGGCCGCGAACGGCAGCGCGTGTTCAGCTTCCGGCCCTGCCCGATCCAGGTCAGTTATCTTGGTTTTCCGGGAACGCTGGGTGCCCCGTACATCGACTACATTCTCGCGGACCCGCAAGTGATACCAGAGGGTCACCACGCGTTCTACACGGAGAAGGTGGTGCGGCTGCCCGATACCTACCAGGTCAACGACCGCAAGCGCGTGATCGCGGAGCGCGTGCCCACGAGAGCCGAGCTCGGGCTTCCCGCAGCGGGCTTCGTGTTCTGCTGCTTCAACAACAACTACAAGATCACGCCCCGCACGTTCGACATCTGGATGCGCTTGCTGAGCGGGGTGCCGGGCAGCGTCCTCTGGCTGCTGGAAGGCAATGCCGCCGCGGTGCGGAATCTGCGCCAGGAGGCGCAGCGGCGGGGCGTCGCTCCGGAGCGCCTGGTCTTCGCGCCGCGAATGAACCTCCCCGAGCATCTGGCGCGGCACCGGCAGGCCGATCTGTTCGTCGATACGCTGCCCTGCAACGCGCACACGACGGCGAGCGACGCGCTCTGGGCGGGCCTGCCTCTGCTGACGTGCACGGGCGGCACGTTTGCGGGCCGCGTAAGCGCGAGCCTTCTCCATGCCGCCGGTCTGCCGGAGCTCGTCACCGACAGCCTCGACGCCTACGAGGCGCGTGCGCGCGAACTCGCGACGGCTGCGGGCGAGCTGGCCGCTATCCGTGCCAGACTGGAGCGCAACCGTTCCACCTGCCCGCTCTTCGACACCGAGCGCTTTCGTCGCCACATCGAGTCCGCCTACAGCACGATGTGGGAGCGGTGGCAGCGGGGCATGCCGCCGGCGAGCTTCGCGGTTGCGCCGCTGCCGTAGCGGTCGCAGGTCCCGTCACGCCGGCAACACCGCCGTTGCCTCGAGCTCGATCCTGCCGGGGCTGTCGAGCAGGTCGGAGACAAAGATCATGCTCATTGCCGGGTAATGCACCCCCATCACTCGGCGCCAGATTGCGCCCAGCTCGCGTCGCGCCGCAAGATACGCGGGCTTGTCGCAGCAGTAGGCGGTGATCCGGCAGATGTGTTCCGGCTTGCCGCCGGCCACGGCGAGCACCGCCAGCACGTTGGCGAGCGCCTGCTCGAACTGCGGCGCGATTTCCGCCGAGTGGAACTTCTGCGCCGCATCCCAGCCAACCTGCCCCGCGATGAAGACGATGCGGCCAGCGGCGACGGCGATACCGTTGGCGTAACCGATCGGCGGCGCCCAGCCCTCGGGAAGAAGTACCTGCATCGGGATTCTCCTGGTCGGTGTAGGCGGGCGGGTCCGGATCGTTCGCCCAGTCGGCGCCACGTTGCAATTGACGCAGATCAAAGCGGCCCCAACACGGCGGCCGCATCATGTTTTGCAGCAAAACCGGTATTGCGGTACTGTAATACCAGAATAGCCCCGGAGCGGAAGGCAGTCAAGTTCCGGCGCGCGGTTCGCACGGGCTCCGGCAGGCGCCGCAGGCAAGGGGGGAAGACCACGATGGGCATCGAAGCACACCGCTGGCTGATGACGGCGCCCAACGCGCCGCTCGAGCGCGCGGCGTTCAACGCCGAGCCTGGTGCGGGCGAGGTGGCCGTGGCGGTCGCAGGCTGCGGGGTCTGTCACACCGACCTCGGCTACTACTACGACGGCGTGCGCACCAACGCGCCGCTGCCGCTGGCACTTGGACACGAGATCAGCGGGCAGGTGGTCGCGGCCGGCGCCGGCGCGCAGGCGTGGCTCGGCAAGGCGGTCATCATTCCGGCCGTCCTCCCCTGCGGCGAGTGCGATCTCTGCCGGCGCGGCCTGGCGCCGATCTGCCGGCGGCAGAAGATGCCGGGCAACGATGTCCAGGGCGGCTTCGCCACGCACGTGGTCGTCCCGGGGCGCGGACTGTGCGCGGTCGACGAGGAACGCCTCGCGCGGGCCGGCCTCACCCTCGCCGAGGTTTCCATCGTCGCCGATGCATTGACCACGCCATACCAGGCGGTGCGCCGTGCGGGTGTCGCTCCCGGCGCGCTCGCGATCGTCGTCGGCGCCGGCGGCGTAGGCGGCTACTGCGTGCAGATCGCCCGGGCCTTCGGCGCGGCGGTCATCGCAATCGACATCGATGCCGCCAGGCTCGAGGCGATCGCGCACCACGGTGCGGCGCTGACGCTCGACGCCCGCGCTCACGACGGCAGGGCGATGAAGGCGGCGATCGGCGCCTTCGCGAAGGAGAACGGGCTGCGCTCGACCGAGTGGCTCATCTTCGAGTGTTCCGGGACGGCGGCCGGGCAGCTCACCGCGTACGGGCTGCTCGTGCACGGCGCGACGCTGTCCGTTGTGGGGTTCACGATGGACAAGGTCGAGGTCCGGCTCTCCAACCTGATGGCGTTCGATGCGCGCGCGATCGGCAACTGGGGCTGCCCGCCCGAGTTCTATCCAGCGGCGCTCGACCTCGTGCTCGACGGCAAGGTCGCGTTGAAGCCGTTCGTCGAAACGCATCCGCTCGACGACATCAACGCCGTGTTCGCCGCCGTGCACGCCCACACGATCAAGAAACGCGCGGTGCTCGTTCCCGCCTCCTGAGGAAACCCCGAATGAATGCTCCCGACGCCCCCGATCCGGTGCGCGCTTTCAAGAACCACGACCTCGTCGCCGACATCGCCAAGCCCGGAGTGCGCTACGAGAAGCGGCCGGCGACGACCCCCGACGGCAAGCCCGCGGCCGGCCTCTACAACGCGTGGATCACGCTTGACAACCCGGCGCAATTCAATTCGTACACGACCGACATGGTCAAGGGCGTGATCCTCGCGTTCCGCGCGGCGGCCAACGCCCGGGACGTCAACTGCGTCGTGTTCACGGGCGCCGGCGACCGTGCGTTCTGCACCGGCGGCAACACCAAGGAATACGCCGAGTACTACGCGGGCCAGCCGCAGGAATACCGGCAGTACATGCGCCTGTTCAACGACATGGTGAGCGCGATCCTCGCCTGCGACAAGCCGGTGCTCTGCCGGGTCAACGGGATGCGCATCGGCGGCGGCCAGGAGATCGGCATGGCCTGCGACTTCTCCGTGGCGCAGGACCTCGCGCGGTTCGGGCAGGCCGGCCCCAAGCACGGCTCCGCGCCGATCGGGGGCGCCACCGACTTCCTGCCGCTGATGTCAGGTAGCGAGCGCGCGATGGCCGCGTGCGTGCTGTGCGAGCCGTTCTCGGCGCACAAGGCGTACGCGATGGGCATCCTGACCGACATCGTGCCCGCGCTGAAGGTCGACGGTCAGTGGGTCGCCAATCCGCTGGTCGAGACGCAGCGGATGCAGGACGCCTACGGGCGCTTCGTGTTTGGCGAACCGAAAACCGGCGACGCGCTGAAGGAGGGCAAGGCGCTGCTCGCGCGCGGGGCGGTGGATCTGTCGCTGCTCGACGCCAGGGTCGACGAGCTGTGCGCGAAGATGCTGCTGACCTTTCCCGACTGCACGACCAAGACGCTCGAAGAACTGCGCAAACCCAAGCTCGAGGCGTGGAACCGCAACAAGGAGGACTCGCGCGCCTGGTTGGCACTCAACATGATGACCGAGGCGCGGTCCGGCTTCATCGCGTTCAACGAGGGCACGAAGGAAGATCGCGAAGTGGACTTCGTGCTGTTGCGCCAGAAGCTGGCGGCCGGCGAGAGCTGGGTGGGCCCGCTGCACGACTCGATCCAGCCGAAGAACAAGGGCAAGAGTTAACGCATGCCTGCCGGGTCTCCCCTGCGCGATCGGATCGAGAACGAAGGCGCGCTGCTGCGCCTGACGCTCGCCCGGCCGAAGGCCAATCTGGTCGATGCCGCGATGATCGCGGCGCTGCACGGGGCGTTCGTCGCGTACCGTGGCCACCCAGGCCTGCGCGGGGTGCTGCTCGACGCCGAGGGCCCCCATTTCAGCTTCGGCGCGAGCGTCGGGGAGCACCTGCCCGACCAGTGCGCCGCGATGCTGGCGTCGCTGCATGCGCTGATCCTGGCGATGCTCGAGTTTCCGGCGCCGATCCTGGTCGCCGTCCGCGGCCAATGCCTCGGCGGCGGACTGGAAGTCGCCCTCGCCGGTGGCCCGATCTTCGCGACGCCCGACGCGCAGCTCGGCCAGCCGGAGATGAAGCTCGGCGTCTTCGCGCCCGCGGCCTCCTGTCTGCTGCCCTACCGCGTCGGACAGACCGCAGCCGAGGATCTTCTGTTCTCGGGCCGCTCGGTGAGCGGCGACGAGGCGAAGGCGATGGGCCTCGTCCAGTTCGTCGCTGCCGATCCGGAGGTCGCAGCACGCGCGTATTTCGAGCTGCATCTGGCGAACAAGAGCGCCGCTTCACTCGCCTGTGCGCTCACCGCGGCACGCGGCGCCATGATCCGCGAAGTGCGGCACCGTCTGGCAGAGGTCGAGCGGCTCTACGTCGACCGGCTCATGCAGACGCGCGACGCCAATGAAGGCCTGGTCGCATTCCTCGCCAAACGCAAGCCGCACTGGGAGCACCGCTGATGTCCGCGCTTTCACCCGTCCTGCCGATCATCGGGCGTTGCCAGGCGTTGTTCGACGACCTCGATCTCAATGCCGTCAAGGAGTGGAAGGCGAAGGCGCCGGGGCGCAAGGCGATCGGCTACCTGCCCGTGTACGTGCCGCGCGAGCTGATCCATGCGGCGGGGATGCTCTCGGTGGGAATCCTCGGCGGTGGCGACCAGCTGGAGGTGATCCAGGGCGACGCCTACTACCAGAGCTACATCTGCCGCATTCCGCGCTCGACGATCGAGCTCGGGCTCACCGGCCGGCTCGATTGCCTCGACGGCGTGCTGTTTCCGTCGATCTGCGACGTGATCCGCAACCTGTCGGGGATGTGGCAGCTGCTGTTCAAGGATAAGTACGTGCGGTACTTCGACGTGCCCCAGACCTACGTCGACTCGATCGGCGGCACCTTCTACATCGAGGAGCTTGGCGTGTTGCGCGATGACCTCGGCCGGCTGCGCGGCGCGCCGGTCACCGACGCCGAACTCAACGCGTCGATCCGGGTCTTCAACGCCAACCGCGCCGCGATCCGCGACCTGTACGCATACCGCGCCGCGAAGCCCTGGCAGGCGCCGACCTCGGAGGTCTACCTGGTGCTGCGCGCCGGCATGGTGCTGCCGGTGGAGGAGCACACGCAGCTGGTGCGCGACTACATCGCCGCTGCCGGCGCAGTGGCGCGGCCGAAGCGCGACAACGCCCGCGTCGTGCTGACGGGCGCCTTCTGCGAGCAGCCGCCGCTCGCGCTGATCAAGTCGATCGAGATGTCGGGCTGCTACATCGTCGACGACGACTTCATGCTGGTCACGCGCTGGCTCCTCGACGACGTGCCCGCGGACGGGAGCCCGCTGGAGGAGCTGTCGCAGGCGTTCCTGCACCGCTCGGCGTCAACCGCGGCGAAGTACGAAACGACGCGCGAGGAGAAGGGCGTGTTCCTGCTGCAGCAGGTCAAGACCCGCGGCGCCGAGGGCGTGATCTTCGCCGCGCCGTCGTTCTGCGACCCGGCGCTGCTGGAGCGGCCGATGCTGCAGGACGTGCTCGGCAAGCACCAGGTGCCGCACACCGCCTTCAAGTACGCCGAGAACACCGGCCAGATGGCCCCGATCCGCGAGCAGGCCGGCACTTTCGCCGATTCGATCAAGCTTTGGAGCGCCGCATGAATGCCACCGCCGCAATGCCCGCCAGCGCTAAGAAGCCACCCGAGGAAACGCCGGGCCGTTCCCAAGTTTCCTCGCCACCCTCGGGGGGAGGGGCGCCGCGAAGCGGCGGCCCAGGGGGCACACGTCCCGTCCAGAAGGAGGACGCGATGTGGCTGCAGAAGGAGCTGATCAACAGCAATTACCACGAGCTCGCGACCGCGCACCAGACCGGGCGCAAGGTGTCGGCGACGTTCGTGCCCGGCAACCTCAATGAGCTCCTGATGTGCTTCGACTTCGCGCGCAGCCTGCCGGAGACCAATGCGCTGCAGAACG
>CAYGYQ010000009.1:28930-31650 GCA_964354035.1 uncultured Bordetella sp. | reverse complement strand
GCGCAGGAACAGCTGCATGTCGAGCGCGTTATGGTGCGTGGCGAACGGCCGCGCCGCGGCACCGCCGGGGATCGAGTGCATCATCGGCGTCTCGACTTCGAGATAGCCGCGGCACACGAAGAACTCGCGGACCGCCTGCACGATCTGCGAGCGCCGCCGAAAAACCTCGCGCGACGCCGGATTGGTGATGAGATCGACGTAGCGCTGCCGGTAGCGCTGTTCCTGGTCGGCCAGCCCGTGGAACTTCTCGGGCAGCGGCCGCAGCGCCTTCGCCAGCAGGCGCAGCGACGTCACCTTGAGCGAAAGCTCGCCGGTGCGGGTCTTGAACACGCGGCCGGTCGCGCCGACCAGGTCGCCCAGATCCCAGTGCTTGAACGCATCGTGGACATCCGCGCCGACCGCGTCCGCCGTGACGTAGAGCTGAATCCGGCCCGACATGTCCTGGATCGTCGCGAAGCTCGCCTTGCCCATCACGCGCTTCAGCATCATCCGGCCGGCGACGGTGACCGTGATCGCAAGCGGCTCGAGTTCCTCGTTCGTCCTCGCGCCGTGCCGCGCCTGGAGGTCCGCGGCAAGCGCATCGCGGCGGAAATCGTTCGGGAACGCGTTGCCTTGCGCGCGCAATGCCGCGAGCTTGGCCCGGCGCTCGCCGATGATCTGGTTCTCGTCGGCGGGCACGGCCGGTGATGGTGCGGTGTTGTCCATGAAAGGAGGTGACTCCCGGAATTTGATCAGGCGGAAAGACCCGCCGCGAGCGCGCGCGGGTCGAGGGTCGTGAAGTCCTGCGCCTGCGCGACGACGTGCGCGGGCGCACCCAGCTCGTCGGCAGGCACGGTCGAGGCGATCGCCACGGCCCGCATCCCGGCGCGGCGCGCCGCTTCGATGCCCAACGGCGCATCCTCGAATACCAGGCACTCGCCCGGGTTTGCGCCGATGCGGGCCGCGGCGAGCAGGAAGAGGTCCGGCTCGGGCTTGCCCCGGGCGACATCATGCGCGCCCACGGCCGCGTCGAAGAAGTCGCGCATCGCCAGTCCGCCGAGCGCGAAGGCGATGTTGTCCGGGTCGCCGGCCGTCGCGCAGGCAAGCCGCGTCCCTGCCGCCTTCGCGGCGCGCGCGAACGCCTTGAAGCCCGCGATCTCGCGGAATTCCGGCGCGAAGAGCTCGCGGTAGATCGACTCCTTCTCGCGCACGAATGCCTGGACATCGGCATCGGACAGCGGGCCGAAGAGCTCGCGCATCACCTCGACGCCGGTGCGCCCTGCCGTGCGCCGGAAGAAATCCTTGCCGACGGTCGGCACGCCGCGGCGCGTCAGGAACACGTCCCACGAGCGCTCGTGGAAAGGCATCGAGTCGATGATCGTCCCGTCGATGTCGAAGATGAAGGCGGCCACCCGGTGCCCGGTCATACGCCCTGCTTGAGGCTCGCCGCGATGAAGTCGTCGAGGTCGCCGTCGAGGATCGCCTGCGTGTTGCCGACCTCGTAGTTCGTGCGCAGATCCTTGATCCGCGACTGGTCAAGCACGTACGAGCGGATCTGGTGGCCCCAGCCAATGTCGGTCTTCGAGTCCTCGAGCTTCTGCTGCTCTTCCTGCCGCTTTCGGATCTCGAGCTCGTAGAGCTTCGACTTCAACATCGCCATCGCCTCGGCGCGGTTGCGGTGCTGCGAGCGGTCGTTCTGGCACTGAACGACGATGTTGGTCGGCAGATGCGTGATCCGCACCGCGGAGTCGGTCTTGTTGATGTGCTGCCCGCCGGCGCCGGATGCGCGAAACGTGTCGATGCGCAGGTCCGCGGGATTGATGTCGACGACGATCGAGTCGTCCACCTCCGGGTAGACGAAGACGCTCGCGAAGGACGTATGCCGGCGCGCGTTGGAATCGAACGGACTCTTGCGCACCAGGCGGTGGACGCCCACCTCGGTGCGCAGATAGCCATACGCGTAGTCGCCGCTCACCTTGATCGACGCGCTCTTGATCCCGGCGACGTCGCCGGCGGACTCCTCGAGCACCTCGGTCCGGTACCCCTTCCGGTCGCAGTAGCGCAGATACATGCGCTCGAGCATCGCCGCCCAGTCCTGCGCCTCGGTTCCGCCCGATCCGGCCTGGATGTCGATGAAGCACGATGCCGGATCCATCGGATGGCTGAACATCCGGCGGAATTCCATGTCGGCGACGGTCTTCTCGATCGCAGCCACATCCCGCCCGACCGCCTCGAGCGTGGCGTCGTCGTTCTCCGCGCGGGCAAGGCCGAAGAGCTCGGAGCTGTCCTTGAGATCGGCGTCCAGCCCCGTCAGCACATGGACGACGCCTTCCAGCGCCTTCTTCTCGCGGCCGAGCTCCTGCGCGCGCTTCGGATCGTCCCAGATCTTCGGATCTTCGAGCTCCCTGCCGACTTCGACGAGGCGCACCGCCTTCACATCGAAGTCAAAGATACCTCCGCAGGTCGGCGGCGCGCGCGCGCAGACCCTCGAGGGAGGCAGCGATCTGGTTCTGCTGTTCGGCTTCCATGGCGGGGCAATCCTTCGGCGCAAACGAAAATTATAGCCGATCCGCTTGCCTCGCCCGTGCCGGACCGCCACGCCGTGGGACCCGGCCCGGCGCCCTATGGACCCGCGACGCTTTGACCTATCATGGCGGCGTCCTCGCGATACCGGCGTTCCGGCCGCACGCGCGACGCTGTCCGCACCGACGCGGACGATTTCCATGCATACACCCGCAGGT
>CAYGYQ010000009.1:0-28830 GCA_964354035.1 uncultured Bordetella sp. | reverse complement strand
CATGCATACACCCGCAGGTTTCACGTCGAGCCACACCCTGCCCGCCGCTCTGCCGGCAGACACCCTCGCGTTCGCCTTTCGCGACGCCAGGATGCTCGTCGGCGGCACCGACCGCGCGCCGCTTGTCCCGCCGCTCTCCCAGCTGGAGCGACTCGGGATCCACGGCGACCGGCACTACCTCGGCGAACTCGGCAGCACCGGCTGCGTCGCGATTCACCTGCCGGCGGATGCTCCGGAGCCCGAAGGCTGGCGGTACTCCGGCCTGCGCGCGCTGTTCTTCCGCATCCCCGAGCCGGTGCTCGCCATCGCCGCGCGCGCCTTCCAGGTGGTCGAGTGGGATCGCACGCACCGCTACTGCGGGTGCTGCGGAACGCCGACGAAGGACAAGCCCGGAGAGCGCGCCAAGGAATGCCCGGCGTGCGGGTACACCGCCTACCCGCGCGTCACGCCGGCCATGATGGTGCTGGTGACGCGCGGGCGCGAACTCCTGCTGGCCCGCGCGCCGCGCTTTCCGCCCGGCATGTACAGCGCGCTCGCGGGCTTCGTCGAACCCGGCGAGACGATCGAGGACTGCATCCACCGCGAAGTGCGCGAAGAAGTGGGGATCGAGGTCGGCGCGATCCGGTACTTCGCGAGCCAGTCGTGGGCGTTTCCGCATTCGCTGATGATCGCGTACACCGCCGAGTACGCGGGCGGGGAACTGCGACCCGACGCAACCGAAATCGCCGAGGCGCGCTGGTTCGCGTGGGATGCGGTGCCGGACTTGCCGCCCTCCGTCTCGATCTCGCGCCGGCTGATCGAGGCGACCGTCGCGCGACTGGCAGGCGACGAGACGCGTGCCTGCTAGAATTCCGTCATGCTCCGCACGCTTCGCGCCCTGATGCTTGCCCTCCTGCTGCCCGGGTTGCCCGTGTTCGCGCAGGACGACCGCGAGTTGACGGAAGAGGCGCGCAAGAAGTACGCCGCCGAGCTGCGGGAAGCCGCTGCGCTCATCAAGGACCGGCAGTTCGCGAGCGCGCAGGAAAAGCTCGACGCGCTCATCGCGACGCGGCCGCGGGAGCCGCGGGCGCGGTTCCTCAAGGGCGTCGTCGACACCGAGCAAGGCCGGACGGACGCCGCGATGGCCGTGTACCGTGCGCTCATCGAGGACTATCCGGAATTGCCTGAGCCCTACAACAATCTGGCCGTCCTGCTCGCCCAGCGCGGCGAATACGAGAGCGCGCGCCTGGCGCTGGAGACCGCGCTGCGCACGGCCCCGGAGTGGGCGGTGGCGCACGAGAATCTGGGCGACCTGTATGCCCGCCTCGCCGCCGCCCAGTACGCGCAGGCGGCGAAGTTCGACCGCAGCAACAAGTCGGCTCCGGCCAAGCTCGCGCTCGCGCGCGACCTGCTCATGCAGGCTGCCCCGCCCACGCCGAAGTCGCCCTAGTTTCGCCATCGATCCGATTCACTCACCAAGGAGCACTCCGATGTTGCGCCGTCCATTCCTGATCGTCACCGCCGTTCTGGCCGCCGCGTTTGCGGCTCCCGCGCTCGCCGCCAATCCGCAGGTCGAGTTCGACACGACGGCGGGGAAAATCCGCGTCGAGCTCTTCCCCGATGCCGCGCCGAAGACGGTCGCGAACTTCCTCGACTACGTGAAGGCGAAGCACTACGACGGCACGCAGTTCCACCGCGTGATCTCCGGCTTCATGATCCAGGGCGGCGGGTTCACGCCGGATTTCAAGCAGAAGCCGACCAAACCACCGGTCGCGATCGAATCCGAGGCGTCGAGCAAGGCGGGCCTCATGAACGTCCCCGGCACGCTGGCCATGGCACGGACCGGCGACCCCAACTCCGCCACCGCGCAGTTCTTCATCAACGTCGCCGACAACAAGTCCCTGAACTTCCGTTCGGCGGATACCCAGGGTTACGGCTACACGGTGTTCGGCAAGGTCGTCGACGGGATGGACGTGGTCGACAGGATCGCGAAGGCCCCGACCGGCTCCGGCGGCCCGTTCCCGAAGGACGTTCCGGTCGAGAAGGTCATCATCAACAAGGCGGTCGTCGTCGAAACCAAATAGGGACCATGGCCATGATCATTCTCCACACCAATCACGGCGACATCACGCTCGAGCTCGATGCCGAGAACGCGCCCGCGACCGTCGCCAATTTCCTGCAGTATGTCCGTGACGGCCACTACGACAACACGGTCTTCCACCGCGTCATCGACGGCTTCATGATCCAGGGCGGCGGCATGGCGCCCGGAATGAAGGAGAAGAAGATGCGCGCACCGGTGGCCAACGAAGCCGGCAACGGCCTCAAGAACAAGCGCTACACGGTGGCGATGGCCCGCACCTCCGACCCGCATTCGGCGACGGCGCAATTCTTCATCAACGTCGCCGACAACGACTTCCTCGACCACAAGGGGCCGAGCCCGCAGGGCTGGGGGTACTGCGTCTTCGGCAAGGTCACCGCTGGGCAGGACGTCGTCGACCGGATCAAGGGCGTGCCGACGGCCAACAGCGGCTTCCACCAGAACGTGCCGAAGGAGGACGTCGTCCTGCAGCGCGCCGAGGAAGTCGCATAAAGCCCACGCTGTTCCTCTCGGACCTGCACCTGTCGCCGGCGCGGCCGGCACAGGTCGACGCCTTCGCCGCGTTCTGCGCCGGCCCGGCCCGGGAGGCCGCGGGCGTCTATGTCCTCGGCGACCTGTTCGACACCTGGATCGGCGACGACCAATTGGAGGAGCCGCTCGCCGCACGCGTCGCGCTCGGCTTGCGCGGCATCGCCGACACCGGCGTGCCGGTCGGCATGATCAACGGCAATCGCGATTTTCTTCTCGGCGAGCGGTTCGGCGCAGCGGCCGGCGCCACGCTGCTTCCGGAGTCGACCGTGATCGGCCTTGCCGGAACCCCGACGCTGCTGATGCACGGCGACGAGCTCTGCACCAGCGATGTCGGCTACCAGAAGTATCGGGCCTTCATGCGGACCACCAAGTACCAGCGCCGCTTTCTCGCGCTGCCGTACGCGCTGCGCCGCGGCGTGGCGATCTTCCTGCGAGGCAGGAGCCGCACGGCCACCGCCGCCAAGCCCGCGTCGATCCTCGACGTCGAGCCAAGCGCCGTCGAGGCGGCGTTCCGTGCCGCGAACGTGACGCGCATCATCCACGGCCACACGCATCGTCCGGCGCGCCATCGCCTGATCGTCGACGGACGCGACCGCGAACGCTGGGTGCTCGCCGACTGGTACGACCGCGGCAGCTACCTCGAATTCGACGACGAGGGCGGCCGGACCCGCGAGCTGTAGTCGACGCCGGGCCGGTCGCCGCTATCCGAGCGCCTGCGCAAAATCGCCGAGCAGATCGTCGCGGTCCTCGATGCCGACCGACACGCGGATCAAGGCGTCGGCGATGCCCATCTCCGCCCGGCGTTCGGGCCCCATCTCCCAGAAGATGGTGTGCGCAACCGGTATGGCGAGCGTCCGGTTGTCGCCCAGATTCGACGACGACACGACGATGTCGAGGCGGTTCAGGAAGTCAAAGCAGTCGATGCCGTCCGCGAGCTCGAACGCGAAGAGACCGCCACAGCCGCAGAACAGCGACCGCGCGAGCGTGTGCTGCGGATGTGACGCCAGGCCCGGGTAGTGGACGGCGCGCACTTTTGGATGCGGCGCAAGGAACTCAGCGAGCGCCTGCGCATTCGCGCAGGTGCGCTCCATCCGCAGCGCGAGCGTCTCGGCGCCCACGGCGATGTGGTGCGCATCGCTCGCGGCCAGCGTTCCGCCCCAATCGCGCAGCCCCTTCTTGCGCAGCTGCTGGATGCCCCAGAGCCCCGGCGGCTGCGTCTTGTAGTTCTCCGCGATGTTCGGATAGCGCGTCCAGTCGAAGAGGCCGGTGTCGGTGACGCTGCCGGCGAGGGCGTTGCCATGGCCCCCGATGTACTTGGTCAGCGCATTGACGACGAGGCCCGCACCCACCGCCTTCGGCCGAAACAGCGCCGGCGAGGTCATCGTGTTGTCGACGACGTAGAGGATCCCGCGCTCCTGGGCGAGCGCGCCGATGCGCGCCAGATCGGCGACCTGCGTGCGCGGGTTGGCGATCGTCTCCACGAAAATGAGCCGCGTCGCCGGCGTCAGCGCGCGCTCGACATTGGCGACGTCGGTCGCGTCGACATAGGTGACCTGCGTCCCGTGCGCCGCGAGCGTGCCGAACTGGCTCACCGTGTTGCCGAACAGGAACTGGCTCGACACGACCTGGTCGCCTTCGCGCAGCAGGGCCAGCATCATCGCGCCGATCGCCGCCATGCCGGTGGCGAAGCAGACGGTGGCCACGCCGCCCTCCATCTGCGTGACCTTTGCCTCGAGCGCGGCAGTCGTCGGGTTGCCCTGTCGACCGTAGGCATAGCCCTGCGCGCGGCCCTGGAACACCGCGGCGAGGTCGCGCGCATCGCGATAGCCAAATGCGACCGACAAATGCAGCGGCTTGTGCAGCGCGCCGTGCTCGATGCCGGCGGCGCGGTCCGAATGGAGGATCGCGGTCGTGAATCCCCGCGGCGGCTTGTTCGTGCTCATGGGCGCCTCGAAAGCAAAAAACCCGTTCGACGTCCGCCGAACGGGTTTGGCAAGTGCATCCGGGGCTTCCCCGGGTAACAGCCCAACCTCGCTTTAGCGGTATTTGTCACGCGCCCGCAAGCTGAAGCTCAAATCGGCGCAGCGCAAATTATCACCGGGGCGGCGACGTTCGTCAATGTCGCTTCCCCATGTCGCTTCCCCGCGCCCTACTTCGCCGCCAGCATCGCCTTCAGCTGCTTCAGCCGCTCGCTGCCGGCCGACTTTTCGCGAGCCGCCTCGTCCGCGGGCAGCGCCTCGCCGGACCAGCGCAGGTCGTCCTGGGCGAGCTCGGAGAGGAAGCGCGACGGCTGGCAGTCGACGGCTGCGCCCGCGCGCCGCCGGCGGCGGCAGAACGACAGGTGCAGGCTCTTCTGCGCGCGGGTGATGCCGACGTAGAAGAGCCGCCGCTCTTCGTCGACGTTACCGTTCGCAACCGGCTCGCGGTGCGGCAGCAGACCCTCCTCCAGCCCCACCAGGAACACGTGCGGGAATTCGAGTCCTTTCGCCGCGTGCAGCGTCGACAGCCGCACAGCATCGATGGCACGCTCCTCCTGCCCCTCGAGCATCGTGATCAGCGCGATCATCTGCGTCAGCTCGAGGAGGCCTTTCCGGTCGGCCTCGCCCTTTGCCGAAAGCCAGCCGACGAAATCGCGGACGCTCTTCCAGCGCGCCTCCGCCTGCTTGCGCTCGCAGCTCGCGGCGAGGAAATCCTCATATCCGATCGCGGCCACGAGCTCGTCGAGCAGCCGCGCCGCGGGCTCGCGCGCAGCGCGGTGGCGCAGATGATTGATCATCGTGCAGAAGGCGTCGAGAATCTCCCGCTGCCGAGCCGGAATGGCGGCGCGCGTCTCGTCGGCAAACACGGCGGCAAAGAGACTCTCGTGCCGCGCGCCGCCGATGGCGCCAAGCCTTTCCAGCGTCGTCGCGCCGACGCCGCGCTTGGGCGTCGTCACCGCGCGAATGAAAGCCGGATCGTCGTCGTCGTTGGCGATCAGGCGCAGGTACGCGACGATGTCCTTGATCTCGGCGCGCTCGAAATACGATTGCCCGCCGGAGATCTCGTACGGCACGTTCTGCGCGCGCAGCTGCTGCTCGAACAGCTTCGCCTGATGGTTGCCGCGGTAGAGGATCGCGTAATCGGCATGGCGGCCGCGGTGCTCGAAGCGATGCGCGATGAGGCGCCGCACGACTCCCTCGGCCTCGGCCTCGTCGTCGGCCGCCGGGGACACGCGGATCGGATCGCCATGGCCGCGATCGCTCCAGAGCTGCTTGTCGAAGAGCTTCGGATTGCCGGCGATCAGCGCGTTCGCCGAGCGCAGGATGCGCACCGTGGAGCGATAATTCTGCTCGAGCTTCACTACCTTCAGCGCCGGGAAGTCCTTCGGCAGCTCCGCCAGATTGTCGAGCGAAGCGCCGCGCCAGCCGTAGATCGCCTGGTCATCGTCGCCGACGACGGTGAACGCCGAGCGGTCCCCGACCAGTAGCTTGATCAGCCGGTACTGCGCCGGATTGGTGTCCTGGTATTCGTCGACGAGCAGGTAGCCGCAACGATCGCGCCATTGCGCGGCCGCCGCCTCGTCCGTCGCCAGGAGCCCGATCGGCAGCGCGATCAGGTCGTCGAAATCCACGGCCTGGTAGGCGCGCAGCGTGTCGTCGTAGCGGCGGTAAGCCTGTGCGGCGGCCCTGTCGTCGTCGCTGCGCGCGGCCTTTGCCGCGGCCGCGGGGGCCACCAGCGCGTTCTTCCAGGCGCTGATCCGCCACTGTGCCGCGCGCGCGCGGGCACGGTCAGTCGTCCCGGTCAAATCGGCGACGATCCCCTCGATGTCGCCGGGATCGAGGATCGAGAAGCCGGGCTTGAGACCCAGCGCGGCAGTGTGACTGCGAATGACCTTGAGCCCGAGCGCATGGAACGTGCAGATCGTGACGGCGGCGGCGAGGTCGCCGTTGCCCTGCCGCGCCAGCAGCTCCCCGGCCCGCTCGCGCATTTCGCGCGCGGCCCGGTTGGTGAACGTGATCGCGACGATCCGCTTCGGGTCGTGGCCGCCTTCGACGAGATGCCCGATTTTCGCCGCAATGACTCGCGTCTTGCCGCTGCCGGCGCCCGCCAGCACGAGCAAGGGGCCGTCGAGATATCGCACCGCCTCGCGCTGCGCGGAATTGAGCGGAAACGACATCGTAACGAAACGGGAGGGGGCGCCGGCGGATGTTAGAATCGAAACCGATTCTAGCATCGGCGCACACGCTCCTCCCGGGCGTTGCCGCGCGCGAGCGGCGCTCGCCCATACACCATGAGTCACTACGCGATCGGCGACATCCAGGGCTGCCACGCCGAATTCTGCCAGCTCCTCGAGCTCGTCGGCTTCTCCGCGCGCGACGACCGGCTGTGGCTCGTCGGCGATCTCGTCAATCGCGGCCCCGGATCACTCGCCGTGCTGCGCGAGGTGATGGCGCTCGGCGACGCCGCGGTCACTGTTCTGGGCAACCACGACTTTCATCTGCTGACGGTCGCGGCCGGGCACACCAGGGCGCACCGGAAGGACACGCTCGCGCCGATACTGGAGGCGCCCGATCGCGAATTGCTCCTCGGCTGGCTGCGGCACCAGCCGCTGGTGGTGGCCGAAGGCGGGTTTCTGCTCGTGCACGCGGGCCTCATGCCGGCCTGGACGCCGGCAATGGCCCTGGCGCTGTCGGGCGAGGTCGGCGCAATGCTCGCGAGCGAGGGCGCCGACGACTTCCTGCGCGAACTCTACGGCGACGAACCGCGCGCCTGGCGCGACGGACTCGCAGGCTTCGACCGGCTGCGCGTGATCGTCAACACCTGCACCCGAATGCGCTTCTGCACCGCCGACGGAACGATGGAGTTCAAGGAGAAGCGCGGCCCACTGACGGCACCGTCAGGCTTTCGCCCGTGGTTCGAGCACGACCACCGCGCGTCCGCCGGCACGACGATCGTCTGTGGCCACTGGTCGACACTCGAATTGAAGCTCGCGCCGAATCTGCTGATGCTGGACTCGGGCTGCATCTGGGGCGGCCCGCTGACGGCGGTCAGGCTCGACGATCGCCGCGTCTATCAAGTGCCGGGGCGCTCAGCGGTGACTCCAAAGCCGTTCGGATAGCCTCCTCGGCCGCGCGCGACAGGTCGCGGCGATGGCGCGCCCGCGCGGGCACCGGGGGCATCACGTGCAGCTCGGCCCTGATCGTGCGCTCGCCGGTCACGCGCCAGAGAGAATCCAGCAGGCTCAGATCACCCACGTACGCCGGCGCCGCGCAGTGCCGGTCGCCGGGCGTGCGATAACGGATCGCGACCGGCTGCATGTAACCCTCGGCGTCGACGATCGACTGCAGCAGCGAGCTGTGGAACTTCAGCAGGCCCGTGCCGTCGCTCGTCGTCCCCTCGGGGAATACGGCGACCAGGTCGCCGCGCGTCAGCGCCTCCACCGTCTGGCGGTTGACCGTGTGGGTGTCGCGTCGCCGCTCGCGCTCGATGAACAGCGTGCCTGCGTTTGCGACAAAACGGCCGACGAGCGGCAAGCGCCGGAGGTCGGCCTTGGCGATGAACCGCGCCGGCTGCAACGCGTTCAACACGAAGATGTCGAGCCACGAGATGTGATTGGCGACGATCAGCACGTTGCCCGGCAGCCCTCCCTCGTGCCACCAGTGCACCTGCGCCTCGACCCCAAGCATCCGCAGCAGTTGCCGGCACCAGCGCTGGATCAGGGCCTGTCTCTGCGGCGCCGCGACCCAGGGGAAAACGAGCACCGTTGTCAACAGGCCCCCGACGACGTGCAAAGTGACGCGTGCGCTGCGCACGACGCGTGTCGACCAACGCGCGGGACGCTCGACGGGCACCGTGCGCTCCGCTGTCCACCCGGGCCCGGGCTCGCCGCCGCCCATGCCGAGGCCCAGCTCCGGGCCATTCGCGCCGGCCAGCTGCTGCTTCATGATCTGCTCACCAGAGATAGGCATTGCACACCTCGTAATGGAATGCCGCGACCCGCTCGCGGCTCAGTGCGTGATTCTGGCCGCCGCGCGACGCGATCTTGATCGAACCGAGCGTGGCCGCGAGGCGCCCGGTGCGCCCCCAGTCCCAGCCCTGCACGATCCCGTACAGCAGGCCGGCACGGAAGGCGTCGCCGCAGCCCGTTGGATCGACGACCGCCGTCGCCGGCACGACCGGCACCTCGACCGTGGCTCCACCGGCGTGAATCCGCGCGCCGGCGCCGCCCAAGGTCACGATCAGCGCGTCGACCCGCTGCGCGATCGCCTCGAGTGCAAGTCCGGTGCGCTCGGCCAGCAGGCGGCCCTCGTAATCGTTGACTGCGACGAACGTCGCCGCGTCGATCATCGCGATCAGCTCCGGCCCGGAAAAGAGCGGCAGGCCCTGACCCGGGTCGAACACGAACGGGATGCCCGCCTGCGCGAACTGCTCGACGTGCGCGCGCATCCCGTCGCGCCCATCCGGGGCGACGATGCCGAGCGCGATGTCCGCGACGTCGCCGACGCGGTTCTCGTGCGCCGCGTTCATTGCGCCCGGGTGGAACGCGGTGATCTGGTTGTCGTCGAGGTCGGTGATGATGAAGGCCTGCGCCGTGAACATCTCCGGCAGGCTCTTCACGCCGTCGCACGCGATGGCCATCCCGGCCAGCCGTTCCCGGTAGGGCGCGCCGTCGGCGCCAAGCGTCGCCATCACCACCGGCTCCCCGCCCAGTGCTTTGAGGTTGTAGGCGATGTTCCCGGCGCAACCGCCCCATTCGCGGCGCATCTCGCCGATCTGGAACGAGACCGACAGCATGTGCGTCTGCTCCGGCAGGATGTGCCGCGCGAAGCGATCGGGAAACACCATGATGGTGTCGTAGGCGAGCGAGCCACAGATGAGCGTGCGTGAGGACATGCGGGAAAATTGCCGATGATTTCAGGTGCAGGAAGTCGAGCGGGCGCCGGCCTTCATGACGTCGCCGCCTCGCCTCGCTGTCGATTTTCCCGTCCGATTTCCCGAACGATGGACTGCTGCCGGCGCGACACCGGCAGCGTTTCGGGAAGGCCCTTCAGCAGCACTTCCCAGTGCGCGTCGCCCTCGCCGCCCGCGCGGCGCTCGAAGCCGCGGATCGCGTCGCGCGCAACGAGACAATTGCGATGCACGCGCACCAGGCGCGAGCCGAACTCCTCCTCGAGTCTGGTCAGCGACTCCTCGAGCAGGAACTCGCGCTCGGCGGTGCGGATCGTGATGTACTTGAGCTCGGCCTTGAGATAGAGGATCTCCTCGACCGGGACCAGCACCACCCGCGAGCGCTCGGTCACGGACAGGAAACGGCGCGCCGTAGAAGGCAGTGCTTCCAGCCGCGTCGCCGAAAGCGGCCGCAGGCGCGGCACCTTCTCCAGCGCCGCCAGCAGACGCTGCATGCGCACCGGCTTCACCAGGAAGTCGACCGCGTTCACTTCGAACGCCTCCACCGCGTGCTCGTCGTGCGCCGTCGTGAAGATGACGACCGGCGGCTGAGGCAGCTTCAGCACGTGGCGCGCCAACTCGATCCCGCCCATCTCCGGCATCTGGATGTCCGTGAGGACGAGGTCGGCATTCACCGCATGCAGCAACTCGAGCGCCTCACGGCCGTTGGCGGCCTCGCCGACGCAGGCGAGCGGCAGGGCGCCTGCGCAATCGGCCAGGAGCTCGCGGAGCCGGCGCCGGGCCGGGGCCTCGTCGTCGACGACCAGCACCTGCAGCGGTGCGTCAGCCACGCGGGGCTCCCTGGCGTCCGTCCAGTAGCGCGGGCGCAGCGGAGTCCAGAAGCGAACGCGCAGCCGGCGTGCCATGGTCCGGCTTGTCGCGTGCCGCCGGGGTCGACGGCTCCGCCATGCGCGCGGACGCCGACTTCGCCGTCCGGTAGGGGATCCGGATACGGACTTCATAGGTAGCGTCCCGGACCCGCGACTCCAGCGCGCCCTCGGCATCGAAGTGAAGCTTGAGGCGCTCGCGGATGTTGGCCAGCGCCATCTTGTTCCCGGCATGGTGCCGGCCACCTTCGGCCTGATAGGGGTTGCGCAGGATCGCGTGCACGTCGCCGCCCTTGAGGAAGATGTTGATCGACACGACGCCTGGGGCGCTCGACGGCTCGATGCCGTGGTAGACCGCGTTCTCCAGCAGTGGCTGCAGCATGAGGGGCGGCACCAGCGCGTCGCCCGGCATGTTCTTGAGATGCCATTCGACCGAGAGCCGGTCGGACAGGCGCAGCTTCTCGAGTCCCAGGTATTGCCGGCAAAGCTCGATTTCGTCCGCCAGCGGCACCAGGTCGCGGTTGTCGCGCATCAGCACCCGGAAGAGATCGGCCAGGTCGAGCAGAGCGGTCTCCGCCTGCCGCGGATCCGACCGGATGAGGGAGAGCACCGCATTGAGGCTGTTGAACAGGAAATGCGGGCGAATCCGGGCCTGCAGCGCCTGCAGCCGGGACTCGGCGATCGCCGGCGAGAGAGCCTTCGCGCGAAGACCGAAATAGGCGAGCAGCGTCGCATAGGCGCAGAGCGCGATCAGCAGATGCCGCAGAACGGCAAACGGCGGCTGCGCAACCCCGCGGGCAACGAGCATGTGCACCCCGAGTCCGATGACTATGGTGACCGCCGCGACGGCGAGGGCGCCGGTCGTCCAGGGCTGGCGGGCGAGCCACGGCGCGAGCGCGTAGAGGACCGCGAGCTGGGCAATGAGATGCGGCTCGACGACCGCGGTCAGGTCGAGCCATTGCAGCGTCCAGAGGTCGAGCGTCGGCGCGTTGACCAGCGCCGCAAGGGCCGTCATCGCATTCACGGCGAGCACAATCCGCAGGATCGTGCCGAGATTGCGGAAGTCCGGCAGTTCGAGAGTAATGGCGTTTTGCCTTATAATCGGCTGCATATCGAAAGCGGCATGCAAGCATCATGCCGGAGACCGGTGCCAGTTCGTTCAACCAAACAGGCGGTGGCAGCGGGTATTGTCGGCAACCCCTGTCGGCGAGGCAAGCCTGACCGGGGGCGACAGCCGTTTTCCGACGTCGAAATCGGCCGGCTCACCCCACTTTCGCCGTCCAGGCGCCCCCAACCATTGACCTGCCGCGAATGGACCCGATTGCCATGGCCGACCCGAAACCGCCGCCCGAAGCCTCGCCCCCGGGCGGCTGGTCCGGCCGGTTCGGCGAGCCGGTCTCGCCGCTGGTCAAGCGCTATACCGCGTCGGTGGCTGTCGATTGCCGTCTCGCCGCCGTGGACATCGCGGGATCCCTCGCGCACGCGCGGATGCTGACCGCCGCCGGCGTGCTGGCCCCGGCCGACCTCGCCGCGATCGAGCGCGGTATGGAAATCATCCGCGGCGAAGTCGAGCGCGGCGAATTCCCGTGGTCATCCGACTTCGAGGACGTCCACTTCAACATCGAGAAGCGCCTCACCGCGCTGGTGGGAGACGCCGGCAAGCGGCTGCATACCGGGCGCTCCCGCAACGACCAGGTTGCCACCGATCTCAGGCTCTGGCTGCGCGAGGCGATCGACGGGCTTGTCGCCGCGATGGCCGCGCTGCGTGGCGCGTTCATCGACCTGGCGGAGGCCCACGCCGACACCATCATGCCCGGCTACACCCACCTGCAGGTGGCGCAACCCGTCACCTTCGGCCACCATTTGCTTGCGTACGAAGCCATGTTCGCGCGCGACGCCGAGCGGCTCCGCGATTGCCGTCGGCGCGTCAACCGGCTGCCGCTGGGGAGCGCCGCGCTCGCCGGCACCAGCTTCCCGATCGATCGCTCCCGGGTCGCGGCGGAGCTCGGCTTCGAAGCGCTGTGCGGCAATTCACTCGATGCGGTGTCCGATCGCGATTTCGCGATCGAATTCACGGCGGCCGCCGCGCTGGCGATGGTCCACGTGTCGCGGTTCGCCGAGGAGCTCGCCTGGTGGACGAACCCGCGCTTCGCATTCGTGTCGCTGGCGGACCGGTTCTGCACCGGGTCGTCGATCATGCCGCAGAAGAAGAATCCGGACGTGGCGGAGTTGGCGCGCGGCAAGTCAGGGCGGGTGAACGGGCATCTGGTCGCGCTGCTCACGTTGATGAAGGGCCAGCCGCTCGCGTACAACCGGGACAACCAGGAAGACAAGGAGCCGCTCTTCGACACCGTGGACACCCTTGCCGCCACGCTGGTGGTCATGACCGACCTCGTTGCCGGCGGCATCACCGTCAACGCGACCCGAATGCGGGAAGCGGCAGGGGAGGGCCACGCGACGGCCACCGACCTCGCCGACTACCTCGTCCGCAAACGCCTGCCGTTCCGCGATGCGCATGAGGCGGTCGCCCGCGCGGTCCGCCATGCGGAGGGCAGCGGCCGCCAGCTTGCCGACGTTCCGCTGGCCGAACTGCAATCGTTTGCCCCAGAAATCGACGCCGATGTCTACGCGGTGCTTACGCTCGAAGGCTCGGTCGCAAGCCGCGACCATCCCGGCGGCACGGCCCCGGTCCGGGTGCGCGCCGCGGCGAATGCCGCGCGACGGGCGCTGGAAGCGCAATCGGACTGAACCCCTGGTCCGCCAACCTATGGAGACCCGAACTCGATGAACACCCGGAATGTGGCATTTCTCGGCCTCGGCGTGATGGGCTATCCGATGGCTGGACACCTCGCGCAGGCGGGTCACCGCGTGAGCGTCTACAACCGCACGGCGGCGACAGCCTCGCGCTGGCTGGGACAGCATCCCGGGACGAGCGCACCCTCGCCTGGTGCGGCGGTGGCCGGCGCCGACCTGGTGCTGATGTGCGTGGGCAACGACGATGACGTGCGCGCCGTGGTCTTCGGCACCGAAGGCGCGCTGGCCGCAATGAAACCGGGCACGATCCTCGTCGACCACACGACGGCATCCGCGCAGATCGCGCGCGAGATCCACGCGGCGGCGAAAGCGCGGGGCATCGGTTTCCTCGATGCACCCGTCTCGGGCGGCCAGGCCGGTGCCGAGAACGGCAAGCTCACGATCATGGTCGGCGGTGATCCCGATCCGTTTGCGCGCGCCGAGCCCGTGCTCGCCCATTACGGGCGCGCGGTCACGCTGATGGGCGGCCCCGGCAGCGGTCAGCTTACGAAGATGTTCAACCAGATCTGCATCGCGGGGCTCGTCCAGGCGTTGGCCGAGGGCATCGCCTTTGCCGAGAAGGCCGGCCTCGACGTCGAGCGCGGCCTCGACGTCATCAGCAAGGGCGCCGCGCAGTCGTGGCAGATGGAAAACCGCGGTCGCACGATGGTCGCCGACAAGTTCGATTTCGGCTTCGCCGTCGACTGGATGCGCAAGGACCTGGCCCTCTGCCTCGCCGAGGCGCGCGCGCGCGGCGCGGCGCTGCCCGTGACGGCACTCGTCGACCAGTTCTATGCGCGCGTGCAGGCAAAAGGCGGCGGCCGCTGGGACTCGTCGAGCCTGTTGCGGGTGTTGCGCGACGCCGGGTGATCCGCGGCAGTCAGGCGGACGCGACTTTTGCTGCCGGCAGCGCCACGCGATCGCCGTCGATGATTGCGATCTCGTAGGTGATCTCGGCGGTCTTGCCGAGCATCTGGGTGGCGGAGCAGTACTTGTCCTTCGACAGCTTCACCGCCCGTTCGACCTGACCCGGATCGAGCCCGCGTCCGGCCACCGAGTATTTGAAATGGATCCGGGTGAATACCCTGGGAATGGACTCGGCCCGCTCGGCTTCGGCCTCGACCGTGCAATCGGCAACCGGCTGGCGCGCCTTCTTCAGGATGAGGACGACGTCGAAGGCCGTGCAGCCGGTCGCTCCCAGGAGCACCAGCTCCATCGGCCGCATCCCGAGGTTGCGCCCCCCGTCGTCGGGCGCGCCGTCGATCACCAGCGCATGGCCGCTGCCGGATTCACCGACGAAACTGACCCCGTCGACCCACTTCGTCCTGACTTTCATAGGTTCCCCGGCCGTGTCCGCAAAAGCCGCATTGTCGCGCATCCGCGGGCCGGCGGACCCCCGCCCGGCCCGTCGAACGGGTCCGCCTGTTGCACCGCGCCAACAGCGCGACGACCATCGACCGAGCGGCCGAGGCCGGTTGTTGCATTTCCCGACGAACTATGCCAACATCATAAATGTGCGCGGGCGACGGAATTCCCCCTCCCCGTCCGCGGACATTTTCCCCCCTTCCTCCTCCTAGGGCGGAAATCTTTGGGCGCGGCCCGCCAACGGCCGCGCCCTTTTTCGTCTGCGAGGCCGGTGCGCCTTGACCAAGTCGGCCGAAACGGGATATAGTTCAAGACTTTGCTGAACCGACCTGGATCCATTGTTCCCGATGAAAACCTACTCTGCCAAGCCGCAGGACATCGTGCATGACTGGTTCGTGGTGGATGCCACGGACAAGGTGCTCGGCCGCCTCGCGAGCCAGGTCGCCTTGCGCCTGCGCGGCAAGCACAAACCCACGTTCACCCCGCACATGGACACCGGCGATTTCATTGTCGTCACCAATGTCGACAAGATCCGCGTCACGGGCAACAAGGCGGAAGACAAGCTCTACCACCGGCACAGCGGCTACCCCGGCGGGATCTCGACCACCAATTTCTCGAAGATGCAGGCGCGCTTTCCCGGACGGGCGCTGCAGAAGGCCGTCAAGGGCATGCTGCCCAAGGGTCCGCTCGGATACAGGATGCTGAAGAAACTCAAATGCTACGCCGGCGCTGTGCATCCGCACGCGGCCCAGCAACCCAAGACACTGGACATCTGACACCATGATCGGCAACTACTATTACGGCACCGGCCGGCGCAAGAGCGCGGTCGCTCGCGTGTTCCTGAAGAAGGGCACGGGCGCGATCGTCGTCAACGACAAGCCGGCCGACGAATTCTTCTCCCGCGACACGGGCCGCATGGTGATCCGCCAGCCGTTGAAGCTCACCAATCACGAGGCGACGTTCGACATCATGATCAACGTCGAAGGCGGCGGCGAGTCCGGACAGGCCGGTGCGGTGCGTCACGGCATCACCCGCGCGCTGATCGATTACGATGCGGAGTTGAAGCCCTCGCTGTCGAAGGCGGGCCTGGTGACGCGCGACGCCCGCGAAGTGGAACGCAAGAAGGTCGGGCTGCACAAGGCGCGCAAGCGCAAGCAGTTCTCGAAGCGCTGATCGCCACGGCGATGCGCACCTGAAGGCCGCCGCCGAGGCGGCCTTCGTCTTTTTGCGGTGCGAACGCGCCGGCCGAGCCGTCCCGTCGGGCGGCCGGGCCGCGGTGCTAGAATTGAAAATCGCATCGAAGCGCGGGTGAGGAAACCATGATCAAAGTCGGCATCGTCGGCGGAACAGGTTACACCGGCGTCGAGCTGCTGCGGTTGCTGGCGCAGCACCCGGAGGCGGACGTGCGCGCGATCACATCGCGCAAGGATGCCGGCACCGCCGTCGCCGACATGTTCCCGAGCCTGCGCGGCCGTTACGCGCTGGCGTTTGCCGATCCGGCCGACGCCCATCTCGAGTCGTGCGACGTCGTGTTCTTCGCGACGCCGCACGGGGTCGCGATGGGTGAGGCGCGCGCGCTCGTGACGGCGGGCGTGAAGCTCATCGACCTCGCCGCGGATTTTCGGCTGCAGGATCCGGCAGTCTTCGCGCAATGGTACGGGATGCCGCACACCTGCCCGGACCTGCTCGCCGAATCGGTCTACGGTCTGCCCGAAGTGAACCGCGAGGCGGTCAGGCAGGCCCGCATCGTCGGCAATCCGGGTTGCTATCCGACCGCCGTGCAATTGGGTTTCCTGCCGTTGCTCGAGGCGGGAATCGTGGACGCCGCTCATCTCGTCGCCGATTGCAAGTCCGGAGTCTCCGGCGCCGGACGCAAGGCCGAGATGGGACTGCTCTTCGCGGAGGCGTCCGACAACTTCAAGGCCTACGCCGTCACCGGCCATCGGCACCATCCGGAAATCGTCCAGGGCCTCAACGCCGCCGCCGGATCGCCGGTGAGCCTGGTCTTCACGCCGCATCTCGTGCCGATGATCCGCGGCATTCACGCGACGCTCTACGCCCGGCTCACCGACACGCGCGTCGACCTGCAGGCGTTGTTCGAGCGGCGCTACGCCGGCGAGCCGTTCGTCGACGTGATGCCGCCCGGCTCGATGCCGGACACGCGATCGGTTCGCGCCGCGAACATCTGCCGGATCGCCGTGCATCGTCCCCAGGGCGGCGACATGGCGCTGGTCCTGGTCGTCGAGGACAATCTCGTCAAGGGTGCCGCGGGGCAGGCGATCCAGAACATGAATCTGATGTTCGGCCTGCCCGAGACTACGGGACTCTCCGCGCCGCCCGTGTTGCCGTAGCAGGCGTCTTGGCCCTTTCCGTCTGGTGGCGCCGCGTGCGCCAGCACTTTTCCATCGACGCGCCGCGAATGGCGGTGCGCTCGCGGCTGCCGTGGCCGTGGCGTGCCGTCGCCGGCACCGGCGTGCTCGTTGTCGTCGCCGGGATGTGGTGGTGGGGTTTCGATTTCGGCCAGATCTTCGGCGGTTTCAACCGCAAGGAGATCGAAGCGCGGATCGTGGCACTCGAAGGCGAGAACGCGGACCTGCGCAAGGAGAACGCCCGGCTCCACGCCAAGACGATGCAGCAGGAAAGCGAGCTGGCGATGACCGCCGGCGCCCAGGCGTCGCTTTCCAGGCAGGCACTCGAACTGTCGACCGAAAACGCGCAGATCAAGGAAGAACTCACTTTCCTGCAAAAGCTCGTCGCCGACTCGAACACGCAGGTCGGGCTGTCGATCCAGAGGATTTCGGTCGAGCGCGAGCGCGAGGATGCCTGGCATTACCACCTGCTGCTCGTGCGCGGCGGCAACCCGAAGGACGAGTTCGTCGGGCAGGTCACGCTTCAAGTGACCGTGCAGCCGGCGGTTGCCGGTGGCCCATCGCCCCGCCCGACCATCCTCACCTTGCCCGACGACCAGCCCGGCGCGGGTCCGGCACTGGGACTCAAATTCAAGTATTATCAGCGGCTTGAGGGGACCATCGCGGTCCCGAGCGGGAGCGTGGTCCGCGCCGTCACTGTCCGTGCCTTCGAATCCGGAAAGTCCGTCCCCCGCGCCACCCGCAACCTTGTGATTCCGTGAGGAGGACCCATGTGGGAGCGCAAGAAGCACACGGCGCCGCAGAAGCGGATCGACAGCCTGATCGGCGCGGGCACGGTCGTCAACGGTGACGTGACGTTCACCGGCGGCTTGCGGATCGACGGCGAGGTCCACGGCAACGTAGTCGCCGCCAACGGCGATCCGAGCACGCTCGTGATCAGCGAGCAGGCCCGGGTGGATGGCGAAATCCGGGTCTCGCATGTCGTCATCAACGGCAAGGTCGACGGCCCGGTGGCCGCCGACGACTACCTCGAATTGCAGCCGAAGGCTCGCGTCACCGGCGATGTGACCTACAAGACGCTCGAAATGCACGTGGGGGCGGTGCTGCGCGGGCGCTTGCTTCATGCCGAACCCGGCACGGGGTCGGTGGTCAAATTGAAGCGGGCGACTGCCGATTGAGCGGAGCTTCGGAGCGGGGGTGCAAAGGCCCCGGACGTAACCCTGACCAGCCCTATCGGCGGCAGGGTTGCGGCGCACCGGCGCCGGGCCGATAATTCAGATTGAAAACCTATAAGGAGTGCGCATGAACGATATGACCGAAATGCCCGCACCGCTGGTCTTTTCCGACAGCGCTGCCGAAAAGGTCAGATCCCTCATCGAAGAAGAGGGCAATCCCGAGCTGAAGCTGCGCGTCTTCGTCACCGGCGGCGGGTGCTCGGGCTTCCAGTATGGTTTTACCTTCGACGAGGCCGTCAACGACGACGACACCGCGATGGTGAAGAACGGCGTGACGCTGCTGATCGACCCGATGAGCTACCAGTACCTCGTCGGCGCCGAGATCGATTTCCAGGAAGGTCTCGAGGGCGCGCAGTTCGTGATCAAGAACCCGAACGCCCAGTCCACCTGCGGCTGCGGCTCGTCGTTCTCGGCCTGACCGATTCCCCGCTGCAATGACGACGGGCGCGCTGGATACGGCCCCCACGCTCTCTGCGTTCGCTGCCCCCCGAGGGGGCGCATAGTGCCCTTCGGGCGGCCGGGCGGGCACTACACGCGCCCGAATACCTCGTTCGACTGCTGCGAGACCCGCACGAAGGTCGTGCGTTTCGATAGCTCGCGCAGCCGTCGCGCCCCGACGTAGGTGCACGCCGAGCGCACGCCGCCCAGGATCTCCTGCACCGTGCCCGTGACCGGCCCGCGGTGCGGCACCAGCACCTCCTTGCCCTCGGCGGCACGGTACTTCGCCACGCCGCCTGCGTATTTCTCCATCGCGGTCCGGCTGCTC
Source organism: uncultured Bordetella sp. (assembly GCA_964354035.1). Lineage (GTDB taxonomy): Bacteria > Pseudomonadota > Gammaproteobacteria > Burkholderiales > Casimicrobiaceae > CAIWHR01. Next base: position 9,940 of record CAYGYQ010000009.1, on the reverse strand, counting down.
ATCCCGTAGAAGCGCTGGTATTTCCGGCCATCGCGCTCGACCAGGTCGCCGGCGCATTCATCGTGCCCGGCGAACATGCCGCCCAGCATCACGAAGTCGGCACCCCCGCCGAAGGCCTTCGCGACATCACCCGGCGTCGTGCAGCCGCCATCGGCGCAGATGTGCCCCTCGAGCCCATGCGCGGCATCCGCGCACTCGATGATCGCCGAGAGCTGCGGGTAGCCCACGCCGGTCATCGTGCGCGTCGTGCACACCGAGCCGGGGCCGATGCCGACCTTGACGATGTCCGCACCCGACAGGATCAGCTCCTCGGTCATCTCGCCGGTGACGACGTTGCCGGCCATGATGACGAGGTGCGGATGCCGCTCGCGGATCTTCGCGACGAGGCGCACAAAACCTTCGGTGTAGCCATTGGCCACGTCGATGCAGACGTAGCGGATCGCCGAGTCGGCGCCGCCCCCTGCCGCCGCCATCACCTGGCCGAACTTCTCCTCGTCGGCCGCGCCGATGCCCATCGAGTAGAACGCGGCAGGCTTGCGCGCGAGCGCCCGGAAGAACGCGACGACCTCGTCCACGGTGTAGTGCTTGTGCAGCGCAGTCGACATCTCGAAGGCGTCGAGTGCGCGCGCCATCTCGAAGGTCCCGGTCGTGTCCATGTTGGCGGCGATGATCGGGACGCCGTGGTACTGGACCTGCGTGTGGCGGAAGTGGAACTCCCGCGAAACATCGACGTTCGAGCGCGTGGACAGCGTGCTGCGCTTGGGGCGGATCAGCACGTCCTTGAAGTCCAGCCTGACCTCGTTCTCGATGCGCATCAGGATCTCCTTCTCTGAAGTCGCGTCAAACCGCCAGTGCAAACACGAATATTCCGACCATGGCGAAGACGAGCGCAACCTTGACCGCGGTGCCCAGCAGCAGGCCGATCCAGGTCGCAACGCCCACCTTGCCGGCGCGCCACAGGTCGCGCTGCGCCACGTATTCGCCGATCGCGGCGCCGGCCAGCGGCATGAACAGCAGTCCCCACAAGCCGCTGAAGATCCCCGCAAGTGTGCCGATGGCCGCGCCGATGATCGCCTGCCTGCTCGCGCCGGCCCGCTTCGCACCGGCGGCGGCCGCGAGGTAGTCGACCACCCACGCCATTGCCGTCATCACGGCGAGAAGCAGCAGCAGCCAGACGGGGATGCGGGCGAAGTCGTCGATCCACGCCGCGAGCGCGATGCCGCCGAAGACCAGGATGGCGCCCGGCAGCACGGGCAGGACAGTGCCTGCCACGCCGATCACGATCAGCGCTGTCGCCGCGATCCACAGGATCGCGGTCACCGGATCCACCTTGCACGACGACGGGGGCATCCGCGATTGCTACGAGTTGGCATGAGACATCCTGTGTCAACCCGTGTCATTGTTGAAGGCGAAGGTGGCGCGACGACGTGCAGGGGTCGTAGGCGCGGCCTCGGCCGCGCTCAGGCGTCGCCCATGCGTCGATGGCGATCGAGCGCGGGCAAGCCCGCGCCCACGAAGACAAACGCCAACCGATCCGAACACCTGGGCCGGAACGCCAGCACTGGAACCACTCGGCCGAGATCGCTGCTCGTTCATGCCGTCAGCAACGGCGCCATCGCCGCCCTGACGGCGGCCATCTGCTCCGCCGTGAGAGGCAGGACCGGCCGCCGGCATTCGCCGACGCTGCGGCCGGAGAGGTTGGCGGCCGCCTTGACGACGGGATTGAACGGCAGCGTCCAGAGCAACCTGTTCAGGGGCTGCATTCGCCGCCACAAGGTGAGCGCCTCGGCGTGCCTGCCCGCCTGGTACAGCTCGTAGAGTTGCACGGCCTCCCTCGGCATCGCGTTCGCTCCGCCCCAGAAGCAGCCGACGGCGCCGGCCATCAGGCCATAGAGATTGAGGTAATCGCAGCCGTTGAAGACGCTGGCGCCGGATGCCGCCAGCTGCTCGATGCGCAGCATGTTCGAGGTGCTGTCCTTGATGTACCGGACGGCATCGATCTCCGAAAGGCGCACAAACACTTCCGGCGTGATGTCGAAGCCCGAGAACTGCGGAATGTTGTAGACCATGATCGGAATCCCGATCGCCCGGCCGATCTGCTCGAAGTGCCAGCGCACGCCGGCCTCGCCGGGCCCCTCGAAATAAGGCGGCAGGATTAAGAGCGCCGTGGCCCCGATCGACTCCGCGTGCTTCGAGTTCTCGATCGCGTCCTCCGTGCGGATGGCCGAGGTCTGCACGATGAGCTCGCAACGGCCATCGATGTGCTTCGCCGCGATCTCCGCGATCAGGCGTTTTTCCGGCTCGGAAAGAAATGGAAATTCGCCGGTGCCGCCGCACACGGCGATGATGTGGACCTTCGCCTCGAGCATCGAGTCGATGTGCGCGCGCAGCGCCCGGTCGTCGATCCGGGCGCCGTCGGCGGTGAAGGGGGTGCAGATCGGAACGCAAATACCCTTGAGCTGTTTCATGCTGTCTCCATGGTTGAGGCCACGTTCACTTGCCGCCCGGCGCCCGTTGTCAGCGCGGATAGATGGCGCCCAGCACGCGCGCTCCGCGCGCGCCCGTGACTGCGGGCAGATTGCCGGGACGGCCGGCCAGCGTCTCGCGCGCGAGCCAGGCGAACGCGAGCGCCTCGACGTGCTCGACCGCCACGCCGTGCGCGGTTGTGCTGGCGACAGTCCGGGGCGCGAGCGCCATTGCGAGCGCGTCCATCAGCGCCGCGTTCTTCGCGCCGCCGCCGCAGACGAGCACCTCGGCGGCAGCCGCGCAATGGGCACGCACTGCATCGGCAACCGTCCGCGCCGTCAGCGCAACGAGCGTCGCCTGCACGTTGGCCGGCGCGATCGTGCGGCCGGCAAGCCTGGCGTCGAGCCATTCGCCGTGGAACAGGTCGCGGCCCGTGCTCTTGGGCGGAATGCGCGCGAAGAAAGGCTCCGCGAGGAGAGCCGTCAGCAGCGCATCGTCGATGCGGCCCGTGCGCGACCACGCGCCATCGCGATCGCAGGGTCCGCCGCGATGCCGCAGGTGCCAGAGGTCGAGCAGGACGTTGCCGGGCCCGGTGTCGAAGCCGCGCACCTCGCCGTGCGCCGGCAGATCGGTGAGGTTGGCCATGCCGCCCAGATTGACAACGACGCGATGCGCGCTCCCGCCGAAGAGAGCGGCGTGAAAGGCGGGCACCAGCGGCGCGCCCTCGCCGCCCGCCGCGACATCGCGACTGCGGAAATCGGCGACGACCGCCACGCCGGCCCGTTCGGCCACGCGGGCGGGGTTGTTGAGCTGCAGCGTCCAGCCCTCATCGGGCCGGTGGCGCAGTGTCTGGCCGTGGACACCCGCGGCGACGAGGTCCGCTGCCGCGAGACCCGCCCGGCCCAGCACTTCGGTGATCGCATCGGCATAGGTGTCGGCCAGCGCATTCGCCGCGCGGGCAGCGCGCGCAAGCTCGTCGGCGCCGGAGCGCTGCAGCAAGCGCAGTTCTTCGGCGAGAGCGGGCGCGAAAGGCAGCCGCACGGCCGCCAGCAGGGCACAGGGTCCGCGCGTGGCCGGAGCGAAATCCGCGACGACGGCGTCGACGCCGTCCATGCTCGTGCCGGACATCACGCCGGCGTAAATCTGCCGCACGACGGCGATGGCGCGTTCCGGCTACTCGCTCGAGGCGAGCTGCGCGCCGGAGAGCTGTCCGGCCAGCGCGAGTTGCGCCACAGCCGGTGCCGCACGCTCGGCAAAGGCGAGCCGGTGCGCCGGTGCGAGTGGCTCGCTGGAGGGCAGCGCTACCGTCAGCGGATTGCGCTGTTCACCGCCGACGCGGAACTCGTAGTGAAGGTGCGGTCCCGTCGCCCAGCCCGTCTGCCCGACGTAGCCGATCACTTCTCCCTGCGCCACGCGCGCGCCATTGCGCACCTGCGGCGCGAGTCGCGACAGGTGCGCGTAGAGGGTCGAGAACGCGCCCTGGTGCCGCAATTCGATCACGTTGCCGTAGCCGTTCTGCCTGCCGGCGAATGTCACCTTGGCATTGCCGGTGGCGCGCACGGGCGTGCCGGTGGGCGCAGCGTAGTCGACGCCCTTGTGCGCGCGCCAATCCTGCATGATCGGGTGGAAGCGCGCATTCGAGAAGCCCGAGGTCACGCGCGAGAACTCCATCGGCGAACGCAGGAACGCCTTGCGCAACGGCACGCCATCATCGGTGAAGTAATCCTCGCGGCCATCGTCGCCGCGCCAGAGCAACGCCCGAATCGTCCGGCCCCGGTTCGTGAATTCGGCGGCGACGATGCGACCCGCGCCGACCGGTTCGCCGTCGATGTACCGCATTTCGTAGACGACCGAAAAACGGTCGCCACGCCGCAGGTCCTGATAGAAATCGATGTCGCCGGCGAAGACATCCGCCATCTGCAGCGTCACCGCGTCGGGCAGGCCCGCCGCGTCGGCAGCACCGAACAGCGACGAGTGAATTTCGCCGGCCGCCATCTTCCACCGGATTTCCGCTGGCGCCGCAGTGGTCTGCGCAGCAAGCTCGTCCCCGTGGCGTGCAATCGTCAGGCGTTCGCCGTCACCGGTCACGAAGCGCAAGTTGATGAGCCGGCCCTCGTCGTCCGTCTCGACGGAGAGCGGTTTGCCCGGACGGAGCTGGTACAAAGGCCGCGCTGAAGGGTTCGTGCGCAGGAACACGAGCGCCGCCGGATCGTCGACGCCGAGGCGGGCCAGCACGCTGCCGATGGTGTCGCCGCGCCGAATGCGGTCTTCACGCCAGTACCCGATCCCTTCTGCCGCGACAACCGAGACCGCGGGCCGAGGGAGGTCAACCTGTATCGCGCGGATGGGCGTCATCTCGGGCGCCGTGTTGGCCACGAGGCTGAAGGCCGCCGCGCCGGACACGCCGAACACCGCGGCGGCAAGCCACTGCCCGACCGTGAGCGTCCGCGCGGATCGCCGCGCGGAGGCATGGACGCTTTGCGCTAGAATTGTCGACTTGTGCGTGATCATTGCCGGTAGGCGGGCGGGCAAGGTTGCGATTCTAGCAAATATCGCCCCGGAACGCCCTCGGCTGGCCCCTCTGCCCCCTGCGGGCAGGGAAAGCGACCGCGGGTGGGGTGTCCGCTGAGGTCCGCCATGAACCGAGCCGCGCCGCCACCATGACCGACGACATCGCCCGCCAACTCGCGGTCTTTCGCCACGGCGCCGACGAGCTCCTGGTCGAGTCCGAGCTCGCATCGAAGCTCGCCCGCGGCAAGCCGCTGCGGATCAAGGAGGGCTTCGACCCCACCCGCCCGGACCTGCACCTCGGTCATACGGTGCAGTTCAACAAGCTGAGGCAATTGCAGGACCTCGGCCACCACATCATCTTCGTGATCGGCGATTTCACCGGGATGATCGGCGATCCGACCGGCCGCAACGTTACGCGCCCCGCGCTCTCGCGCGAGGAAATCGAGGCCAACGCGAAAACGTACACCGACCAGGCGTTCCTTATCCTCGATCGCGCGCAGACCGAGGTCGCGTTCAACTCGACGTGGCTGCTGCCGCTGGGCGCCGACGGCATGATCAGGCTGGCCGCGCGATACACCGTCGCGCGCATGCTCGAGCGCGACGATTTCGGCAATCGTTACCGCAACGGCCAGCCGATCGCGATCCATGAGTTTCTCTACCCGCTCGCGCAGGGGTACGACTCCGTGGCGCTCCACGCCGACATGGAACTGGGTGGCACCGACCAGAAGTTCAACCTTCTCGTCGGTCGCGAGCTGCAGCGGCATTACGGGCAGGAGCCGCAGTGCATCCTGACGCTGCCGCTGCTGGAGGGGCTCGACGGCGTCAACAAGATGTCGAAGTCGCTCGACAACTACGTCGGCATCACCGAAGCGCCCAACGACATCTTCGGCAAGCTGATGTCGATCTCCGACGAGCTGATGTGGCGGTATTACACGCTGCTCTCGTTCCGGCCGGCGGACGAGGTGACGGCCCTCAGGCGCGAGTGTGCGGAAGGCCGCAATCCGCGCGACGCCAAGGTTGCCCTCGCGCAGGAGATTGTCGCCCGTTTCCACTCGCAGGCTGCCGCGGAGCACGCGCTCGCGGAGTTCGAGGCGCGGTTCCGGCAGGGTGCGCTGCCGGAAAGCATGCCGGAGGTCACGTTGTCGACAGCAGGCGCTGGCATCCCGATCGCCCAGCTCGCGAAGCAGGCCGGCATCGTCGAGTCGACGTCCGAAGCGTTGCGGCTGATCGCGCAGCGCGGGCTCAAGGTGGACGGCGACGTCGTCGCCGACAAGGCCCTCCTGATCACGGCGGGCCGCACGATCGTCGTGCAGGCCGGAAAGCGCAAGTTCGCCCGGGTGAGCGTGACGTAACGTGCGCGGGACACGCAGCTCGCCAGCGATGCTGGATATGGTTATCTAACTTGGACGGACCACCGGGTCGTGCCAAACGCAGCGACGGCATTGGGCGGTGGTGGACAGACCAGAAGTTGGAACTAGGACTCCAAACGGATGATAGTGGAGTTCTCGTACAAATATTCCGGAATAAGCGAAATCACCCGGGACTGGACGCGGGGAGGCCGCTGATGTGTCCTAACCGAGATCGAATCTGACGGCCTGAGTAAGATCGCGGCTGCCAACATCCGGTCGAGTTGGGCCATCAGTTGTCGTTGGCCGACCCCAAAGGGCCGACCACTTCAAACGGATTGCAGCCGTTGCTGGCGGCGGAATGAACTGGCGCCTTCGACCCGTTTCCGCCACTCGCCATTCACGGCAGCGGACATTCGATGTGCGCGTTGGCCAGCATCGAACGCGTGTAGCGCGTCAACGATCGCGCCGCGATCCAGACTGTAACGTCAAGGCGGACAGCGCGTAAGCTCTGCGGTTGGTCTTACGTTGTGCAGCCAGGAGGTAGTGGGCCGACGCGCCGTAAGGTCATGGTTCCTGACCGCCCACTGCTGCTTCCCCCGGTGAAGTTGTAGCTGAACGTCGCGGCAGAGCAGCTCTGGAACGCCATCGTTCCCGTCCCCACTGGCACGGTGTTCTGGCCAGGCGCCGTCGGCTGGTCGAACACGCCACCCGTGGTCTCGTAGATCGTCACGGGAATCGAACGCAAGCCCGACGTAAAGGCGCCTTGCGCCGTGTACCAACGTTGTCCGGCCACCCCGGTCCCGGCCCCGCTCGGCGCATACGTGTACCAGGCTGAGAAAAACGCGCCGTTAATCGGGTTGACCTCGACCGTCAATCCCTGCCCCGACGTTGCGGGATCGTACCAGTTCCCGGAAAGGGCGAAGTCCGCATTCGTGGGACGCGCGGTGGTGGTAGTGCAAGTCACGTTCTGTGTCAGGCGAGTCAACAGTATGCTGCCCTCGCGGCCCGTGCCATCGGAGAAGCTGTATGACAGTTGCCCGCTGGAGCAAGTGTCGAAGCTCAACGTTGCGGTCCCCACCGGCTGCGCCGTAGTGATCGGCGGAGCATTGAAGTTGCCGCCGGTGTTCCGATAGATCGTCAGTGAAGCATAGGGCTGTCCGCTGACCACTTGGCCCTGGGCCGTATACCAACGCTGGCGTTCCGCTCCACCGATGACGGTATCGTAGGTGAACCAGCTCACAAAGGTCGAACCCGTTCCAGACGACGAATTGGGAAACATCTCGACCTCGACCCCCTGTCCGTTGGTCACCGGCTCGAACCAGGAACCAGTCAAGCCGTGCTGATTGAGGTCGGGGGCTGGTGGCGTCACAGGCGCTTGGAGCACAGACGCTGTTCCGATGCCCGTACCGATGCCAAGCGAGTTGCATTGGACACGGTACTGAAACCCTGTCCCGATGGGACTTCCGTTCAATGCCGGAAAGCCTTGAATTACGACAGTAAAGGGAGGGGACGCCGGCGTGTCCCAAAAAACGTCCCCATTAGGGTCCGTATAAGATCCCGAAGGTGGATTCTCTGTATCGAAATCCTTGCCCTGGAAAGCCCCGTTGAGGTACAGGAAATAGACGACATTATTCGGTGGTGCTGGGAGAGTATAGGTAGCGGTGACTGTATAGGGGATGTGAACACCTTGTGAGGTGTTGCTTTGGGAATACATGCAGTCAACCGGCCCCGTGGATCCCACGCTGACCGAGTAAATATACTGTGCGCCGGCGACTCCCGATGCCGCCAGAATCAGCACCGCAAGGCCAAGCTTAACCGCTACGGACAACGTAGAGATTCGGCTCATATAAGTTATCCCTGAAATTCCTACTCGAAACACACAGGCCATTTTCAATCGAGCGTCATGCGCAAAGTAAACTCTCATACGGATACGCCGCGAAACCCAGAGAGGTTGCCTCCACGGGAACGCTTCCCGCACTCCCACCTGGCCCACAATTACAGCCTAATCCCTATTCCACGGATTTGTCGTTGACGGTAGTCAATCCGTGTGACGAAAAACGTTGCGCCTGCGAAGTGCAATTTACGGCACAAGAATGTTTAGGAACACGATGGGTACCGACCTGACTGCCATCAAAGCCGCGCTGGCAGACATCAGCGACACCGAGTTGATGGCGCTGATCGCCGCGACATACGACGTCCCGCAGATCGCGTCGGAACTGTTGGCGTGGATCGATGGCGCGCTCGAGTGGCCGCAATCAAGCGCGATGCTCTATGTCGGGTTGTGGCCGGACTGCGACCGTCGAGTCCGAAAGCGAGCGGTTTGCTCGTCGGCGGTCGCAGTTCGACCCTGACCAGCCGGTCGATCTTCTCCGGAGCGGACGTAAGAGTCAAGTTGCCCGGCCACCACGGCGAGTTCGGCCAAAACGTTCAGTGACCTGTAACGCTCCAGTTACTGGATCACCTCGTCCGCGCGCAGCAGTAACGATTGCGGAATAACAAGTCCCAGCACTTTTGCAGTTTTGAGGTTGATCACCAGTTCAAACTTCGTCGGTTGCTCGATTGGCAGATCGCCGGGTTTCCCGCCCTTGAGTATTCTGTCGACGAAGCTCGCCGCGTTTCGATAGGCGTCCGTGATGCTGGGGCCATAGGACATGAGGCCGCCAACGTCGACGCTGTTCCTCTGTCCATAGACTGTCGGCAGCCGCGTCTTGGCTGCGAGCGCGGCGAGCCGCGCCCGCTCAGTCGCGAACATCGCATCCTCGAACAGGAACAGCGCCTCCACGCGAGCCTTGACCATCCCGGCGAAAGCCTCGTCGAACATTTCCGCACCCTGCACCTCGAAGGGCTCGACGTCGATGCGAAGCGTCGCCGCTGCCGCAAGCGTTTCCTTCCACGCGATGGCGTGAGCGGGCGCGTCCTTGTTGAGCAGGACCGCCACGCGCGACACCCTTGGAAGCAGTTGCTTCACCAATTCCAGCCGCTTGCCCGCGAGCGTGCTGCTCAGTAGCGTCGTGCCCGTGATGTTCCCGCCCGGCCGCGCGAGACTGGCGACGAGCCCGCTGGCTACCGGGTCGTTCGCGACGGCCATGACAATCGGGATCGTCCGGGTTGCGTTTCTTGCAGCACCAGCGGCCTGGTTGCCAGCGACGATGATGATGGCAACGTTGCGCTCGACCAGTTCCTTGGCGAGTCCATCGAGTTGATCCACCCGACCTTCCGCGAACCGATATTCGATCACCACGTCTCGTCCCGGCACATAGCCACGATCGCGCAATCCCTGCTCGAGCGCATCGATGTTTTCCTTCGGTGGCGCGACGATGCGCAGGAATCCGAGCTGCACGGGGGGCCGCGCCAACTGCGCGCGAAGCGCCGACGCAGCCAGTGCGCTCAGCAGCGCAGAAACGACGAACGCCCGCCTGTTGATCACTGGAGTACCTCGTCCGCGCGCGGCAGCAGCGATTGCAGGATCGTGAGGCCGAGCGCTATCGCCGTCTTGAGATTGATTGCCAGCGTCTCGATGAATGTCCGTCGATCCGTCACCCGAATTACCTCGTCTTTGATGGAACCATACTACGCCTCGAGGCGCGGAACCGGGCGCGGTCGGCGAATGGCCG
>CAYGYQ010000008.1:0-32434 GCA_964354035.1 uncultured Bordetella sp. | reverse complement strand
GTGAGGTGGCTGGGGAGGAAGGATTCGAACCCTCGAATGCCGGAATCAAAATCCGGTGCCTTAACCAACTTGGCGACTCCCCAGCGGAGAAAACTTTGCGCACGGACTGCGCACTCATCGTGCGCGGAATCCGCCTTGGGCATCACGCGAACGCCGCCAGCGGATGCCGATCGAGCGTCCTGGCGACAAAACCCTGCATGGTTGCCGGACGCGCATCCACCGCGGCCTGCGCTTCGGCTTCGGAGGCAAAGGGCGCGAACACACAACCGCCCGAACCCGTCATCCGCGCGAGCCGCGAGCGCTCGCCCAAACTCCCCAGTGCAACCGCCACGTCCGGGAATCGCGCAGCCGCAGTGTGCTGCAGGTCGTTCCGGCCATAACCCTCGGAAAAGACGTCCATTTTCGCCGACGCCGTGTCTCGTGTCAATTCCGGTGCCGCGAAGATCGCTGCCGTCGCCACGGAAACAGCGGGCACGATTACCGCCACCCACAGTGCCGGCAGCGACACCGGAATCAGGCGCTCGCCGATGCCGCGCGCGAGCGCCGGGCCGCCGCCCAGAAAGAAGGGAACGTCGGCGCCCAGCGCAAGACCGATCCGCATGAGGTCCGCGCGCGGCAGGCGCGCACCCCAGAGCCGGTTGAGCGCGAGCAGCACCGACGCGGCGTCGGAACTGCCCCCGCCCAACCCCCCACCCAATGGAATGCGCTTGGCGACCGCGATGTCGACGCCGAGCGATCCACCGGTCGCCTGCTTGAGGGCCGTCGCCGCGCGGACCACCAGATCGTCCTGTGGCGCCACGCCGCGCAATTGGGTCGTGCGTGCGATGGCGCCATCGTCACGGCAGGACAACGTGATCGTGTCGCCGACGTCGAGCGCGACGAGCAGGGTCTCGAGCAAGTGGTAGCCGTCGTCGCGGCGGCCTGTCACGTGCAGAAACAGGTTGAGCTTCGCCGGCGCGGGAACGGTCAGTCTGCGCATCGGATCATCGTGGCCGCACGGGGTTCGACTCACCATTGGCTCAGGCGGCGCGCCAGCGATCGATGACGATGCGCAACTCGAGATCGTGGCAGAGGAGCCGCAGCCGCGAAGGCAGTCGCGCCGCGCTGTCCGCGTACGCGTAGACGATCTCGCAGCCATCCTGGCGCAACACATCCACGCGGCCGGCACCGTCGATTTCCACCGCATGGGGCGCGTCCGCGCGCGGCGCGCCGCGCGCCCAATAGGCAAGTGCCGCCACCGGCAAGGGGAACCCGACCACGCGCTCGGTCAGCGTGGCCCAGTCGCTCGCCACCTCGTGCCGGCCGTCGGCGGTGCGCACCTCGACGCGTTGGGTCGACGCGTCGCCGGAGAGTTCGGCGAGCGCCCCGCCAAACGGCGTGGCGATGACGAGCTCGTCGCGCGGCGCGGCATGCGTCCATGCGAACGAAACCGATACGGCTTCATTGCCGCGACGCGCCGACAGCCTGCCGTCGATGGCAAACGGCGCGTCGGCCGGTAGCGGCAATGCCGGCAGCGGGGCGAAAGGCGCGCTCGCGCACCCGGCGACCACAAGTGCCAGCGCAGCGACGAGCGCAGGTGATGCCGCCCGCGGCATGAAAGAGTCAGTGCCCGCCCGGCCGCCCGAAGGGCGCTGACCGCCCCCGCGGGGGGCAGCGAACGCAGTGAGCGTGGGGGTCCACCATTAGCGCGTCAGCCGGCGAACGGTTTCGAGGAGCACCGCGTTGTCCGGCGAGCTCTTCAATTGCGTCTGCCAGATGTCCTGCGCCTGGGTGCGCTCGCCCTTCGCCCACAGCACCTCGCCCAGGTGCGCGGCGATCTCGGGATCCGGTCGCTGCTCCATCGCCCGCCGCAGGTGCTTCTCGGCGTCGTCGAGCCGACCCATCCGATAGTGCGCCCAGCCGACGCTGTCGAGAATGAACGGGTCGTCGGGCGCGAGCGCCAGCGCGCGCTCGATCAGTGCCAGCCCCTCGGCCACGCGCGGCGTGCGATCGACGAGCGTGTACCCCAGCGCGTTCAGCGCGTGCGCATTGGCGGGCTTGAGCTCGATGAGGCGCGTGAGCTTCTGCTCGACGACGTCGATCTGGTCGAGCTTCTCGGCGACCATCGCCATGTCGTACAGCAGGTCAGGATCGTCGGGAAACTGGTCGAGCGCGCTGGCGAGTACCGTGTAGGCGGCGGCATGGTTGCCGGCATCGCGCAGCACCTGCGCCTCGGCCTGCTGCACCTGGACACGCTGCTCTCGCGTCACCGCCGGCAGGTCCGCGAGATATCGCCGCGCCTCATCGACCCGCCCGAGCTTGCCCAGCATCGCCGCGACGCGCAGCTGGGCGATCCATCCCCGCTCGCCCTCCGGAACGGCACGGAAACGCTCCAGCGCGACATCGAAGCGGCCCGTCTCCTCGGCGATCTGGGCGAGATAGCTTTCGACGACGCCGTCGTCGCCATAATCGACGCGCTGGAGCTCCTCGAACAGACGCTCCGCCTTCGCCCAGTCCTTCATCTGCATTGCCAGCATCGCCATGCCGAACTGATACTCGTGATTGTCCCGATCCTGCTCCCACAGGCGCTGCAGAATCGCGGCCGCTTGCGCATACTTCTTCTGCTGGATGCGAACCTGCGCCAGCGCCGAGTTCGCGATTTTCGAGTCAGGCTCGGTGCGAAGCACGTCGACGAGATAGTCGGCGGCCCGCTCCGCGGACTGTTTTCCCAGGATCTCCACCTTGAGCAGCATCGCCTGCTCCCATCCGGGCTTCTGCAACAGCGCGCGGTCGATCGCCTGCAACGCGATCGTGGCCGTGTCAAAATCCTTGAGCCCCGCGTTGTACGCGGCGAGCGCGACGGCGAACTGCGCCTCGGGGACGTTCGGATACGGGTGCGCGAGGCTTTGCACGAGCTTCAACGTCGCCGCCTTGTCCGGTTCGGCGGCCAGCGCCCGGTTGAGCTGCAGGAACGCCTCGCCCAGCCGCGGTCCGGTCGCCGCGGCCTCCGCCAGCGCCCGCTCGAGATCCGCCTTCAGATCCGCGCGCGGATCGCCGCTTCCCGCCGCGCCCCCCGCCAGACCGGCGAGCACCTGTTTCGGGCGCTCCGCCGCCGGATCGAGCTCGGCCCACAATCGGGCCGTGTCGAGCGCCAGGCTGCGTTGCCTGGCGGCCAGCGCGATCTCGGTCGCCCGACGGGCAAGCCGGGCATCCCTGGCGTCCTTTGCCGCCTCGAAATATGCGCGCGCGGCAAGCGCGGGATCGCCGCGCTGCAATGCGATGTCGCCCACGAGCAGCCGATACATGAGCTCGGCAGAGATGTCCTGCGCGGGGGCCGGCTGGTCCACGTTTGCGGGCGCCGGCTTTTCCGTCTCGGGCGGCGTGCGCGGCTGCGCCGCCAGAAGGGCCGGCGCGAGCGCGAGCGACACCGCCAGAGCCGAAGCGGCCAAGCCGGAGAACAGGGAGGATCGAGCCATCGTGTGCGTCCGGCAGTTTCGGGATTGCGCCGCGGTGCGGTGCGTCACTTCGCGGCTGGGAAAGCCGGCTTTGTGTCCACCCTACCGACCGAGCGGCAGTGCGCGCCTTCGCGGAGGCTTGCGCACGAAGTGCGGGTGGGGACCGTCTGCCATCTTAGGGTATATTCAGCCGGTCGCCAAACCGGTGCCGCGGTTGTATTCGCCCACCGGTCATCCGAATCCCCTGCCGGGCCCAATGCCGGAATTGCCTGAAGTCGAAACGACGCTCCGCGGGATCGCCCCGCTCGTCGTCGGCCGGAGCGTGGCCGTCATGCACGTGTACGACCGCCGGCTGCGGTGGTCGGTTCCCCGCTGGCTCCCCGCACGGATTGCCGGGCGCACGGTCGATGCCATCGATCGGCGCAGCAAGTACCTGCTGTTTCGATGCTCCGACGACACGCTGCTTGTTCACTTCGGCATGACCGGCAGCCTGCGCGCCTTCCTCAATCCTCCGCCGCGTCGGCCGCATGACCACGTCGACATCGTCCTCGATTCCGGCTTGACACTCCGTTACCACGACCCGCGCCGCTTTGGCGCGATGCTCTGGCTGCCCCCGCCTGCCGAGACACACCCGCTGCTGTCCGGCCTTGGCCCCGAGCCCTTCGACCCGGCGTGCGACGCGGACTACCTCTGGCGAGCGACGCGCCGCCGTGCCGCGGCGATCAAGCTCGTGCTGATGGACAACCACCTTGTCGTCGGCATTGGCAACATCTACGCCAACGAGTCGCTGTTCCGGGCCGGGATTCGCCCGACCACTGCGGCCAACAGCCTGTCGCGACCCCGCCTGGGGCGCCTCCTCGACGCGGTCCGCGCCACGCTGACCGAAGCCATCGCCAAGGGCGGATCGACGTTGCGGGACTATGTGGACAGCCGGGGCGAGCCCGGTTATTTCCAGCTCGATTACGGCGTTTATGGCAGGAAAGGATTGCCGTGCCGGAACTGCGGCGTCGCCATTCGCGAGATCCGGCAAGGCGGACGCGCTACCTCGTACTGCCCCCATTGCCAGCGATGAACTTCAACGCGGCGGCGCGGCGGCCGTGATAGATTGTCCGGCCGGAATCGACCCCAGGGACACGACACCGAAGCCTGCCGCCAATCCCATGGCTCAACTACGTGAACTCGCGGCCCGCTTCGAGGCCTACGGCGATTGGCGCGATCGCCTGGCGCACGGCGTCGCGGCAATGCACGCATCGCTGCGCGAACGGGATCTCGCCGATGCGCAGGTCGATCTCCGGATCCAGCAGCTGCTCGAGCGGTTGCGCGAGGACCAGCTCGTCGTCGCGTTCGTTGCCGAGTGCTCGCGCGGCAAATCGGAGCTCATCAACGCGATCTTCTTTGCCGACTTCGGCGCACGCTTGCTGCCCGCGGCAGCGGGCCATACGACGACCTGCCCCACCGAACTGCTCTTCGACGCCGCCCTGCCGCCATCGATCCGATTGCTGCCGATCGAGACGCGATTGCAGGACGCGAGCGTCCGGGAACTCCGGAGCCACGCCGACGCATGGATGACATTTCCGCTCGATCTCGCGGACGCGGGCCAGCTCGGCGCGGCTCTCGCGCATGTCTCGCAGGTAAAGGAGGTGCCGGTCGCGCTCGCACGGGCGCTCGGTCTCGATGACGATGCGGCGGGACCGGCGCAGGAAATCGGTGGCGGGGACGCCCGGGTCAGCGTCCCCTGCTGGCGGCATGCGATCCTCAACCTCCCGCATCCGCTGCTGCGGCAGGGTCTGGTGATCATCGATACTCCAGGACTCAACGCCATCGGGGCGGAACCGGAGCGCACGCCAAGCGTGCTGTCCGGCGCGCACGTCACCCTGTTCGTGCTTGCCGCCGACGCGGGGGTCACCCGCTCCGATCTGGACCTATGGAAACGCGATCCGGCCGGTGATGCCTCGGCGCACAAGGCTGCGCGAATCGTGGTTCTGAACAAGATCGACAGCCTTTGGGATGACCTGAAGCCTGAGGCGGCCGTCGCCGCCGACATCGATCGGCAGGTCCAGGCGGCGGCGGCCCTGCTCGAACTCTCCCCGGCGCAGGTGTTTCCCGTGTCGGCGCACCAAGCGCTGCTCGCCAAGGTCAACGGCGACGATGCGCTGCTCGAACGAAGCCGGCTGCCGGCGCTCGAGAAGGCGCTGTCGCGCACGCTCATACCCGCCAAGCGCGATCTCGTCGGCGCGGCGACGCAGGCCGAGGTTCGCGGACTCGCGAGCGGGATCCGCGCACGGCTGGAAACGCAGCAGGCGAGCATCGCCGAGCAGCTGGTCGAGCTGCGCGAGCTGCGCGGCAGGAACCAGGATGTCGTCCAGCACATGCTGGACCGCGGCGTCATGGAAAAGGAGCTTTTCGAGGGCAGCATGCAGCGCTTCAACGCTCTGCGCACCGTGTTCACCCAGCAGACCAACGCACTGTTCGACATCATCGGCCTCGAGGCGCTGCGCACGAACGCCGGGCGCACGCGCCGCGGCATCGAGCGCAGCCCGTTCACGAAGGGCGTGCGCGCCGCCATGGCGGATTTCTTCACCTCGATCCGGCGGGATTTCGGCGCGGCCGCGGTCCGGGCGGCCGAGATCCATGAAATGATGCAGGCGATGTATGCGCGGTTCGCGGCGGAGCTCGGCACCGAAGCGTTCGCGCCGCCATCGTTCTCGATGCTGAAATATCAGAAGGAGATCGACCGGCTCGAGCGGGCGTACAACCAGCATTTCAATACGCTCTGGAACATGCTCAGCAAGGCGAAATTCACGCTGACGCGACGATTCTTCGAGACCGTCGCCTCGCGCGTCAAGCACGTCTACGAGATCGCGAACCGCGACATCGAGGGCTGGCTGCGGTCGGTGATGTCGCCGCTCGAAACCCATGTCCGCGAACATCATCTGCAATTGCAGCGCCGCCTGGAGAGCGTCGAGCGCATTCACGCCGCGAGCGCCGAGCTCGAGGCGCGCATCGGCGAGCTCGATCAGCAGCATGAAGCGTTCGCCATGCAAATGACCGAATTGCGGCGTGCCGTCGAAGCGATCGACGTCCTGGTCCTGCAGACCGGCGCCCCGCCCGCGGCCGCGAACGCGTAGGCGCAGCGGCGCCGGGTCGGGCCCGGCCTACCGGGCGCGCGCCGGCGCCGGGTCCGCCGCCATCAATCCTTCGTACTTGGCCTTGAGTTCGGCGCGCGTTTCGACGAAATCAGGGTTGACCGGAATGCAGTCGACGGGGCAGACCTCGACGCACTGCGGCACGTCGAAGTGCCCGACGCACTCGGTGCATTTCGCCGGATCGATGACGTAGATCTCCGCGCCCGGCGCGATCGCGCCGTTCGGGCACTCGGGCTCGCAGACGTCGCAGTTGATGCACTCGTCGGTGATCATCAGCGCCATCGTGCCGCCCCTACTTCCTGCCTTCCGCCACTTTCGCCTTCAGGCGCGCGAAGACCGCCGGATGCACGAAGGTCGACACATCGCCGCCGAATTTCGCGATCTCGCGCACGATGGTCGCCGATACGAACATGTATTGCTCCGAGGGCGTCAGGAACAGGGTTTCGACCTCCGGAAAGAGGTTCCGGTTCATGCCCGCCATCTGGAACTCGTACTCGAAATCCGACACTGCGCGCAGACCGCGCAGGATCACCCGCGCGCCCTGCTCGTGGACGAAATCCATCAACAGCCCGGAAAACGCGACGACTTCCGCGTTCGGATAGGGCGCAAGTACCTCGCGCGCCATCGCCACTCGCTCGGCGGTGGCGAAGAACGGGTTCTTCGCCACACTGTCGGCCACGCCGACGACGACCTTGCCGAAAAGACTCGCCGCCCGGCGCACGAGGTCTTCGTGGCCGCGGGTGAAGGGATCGAAGGTCCCGGGGTAGACGACGGTGAGCATGGCGGGCCGGCCTTTCTGGCGGCCGAACGCGAGACGCGCTCAAGCCGGCGCGGCATCCGCGCGGACGAAAAGATGATAATGCACCTGTCCCGCCTTGTCGCGGCGCCAGGTCGCGAATCCCGACGGCGGGGGCAGGGAATGCGCCGCCTCGGCATAGATGCAGCCGCCGGGGAGCAGTCGCCCGGTGCTCGCGGGCAGGAGCCATGGCCACGGATCCTCGGCGAACGGCGGGTCGAGGAAGATCACGTCGAAATCCCGCCGTTCCCGCTCGATGAACGCGCGGGCATCACCAACGTAGGCCTCGAACGCGCTCGCGCCAAGAGTGGCCGCGGTCGCGCGCAACGCGTCGATCAGCACCCGGCTGCGGTCGACAGCCACCGCGAGGGCGGCGCCACGCGATGCCGCCTCGAGCGCGAGCGCACCGGATCCCGCGTAAAGATCGAGACAGCGCTTCCCGACCAGGGTCTGCCCCAGCCAGTTGAAGAGCGTTTCCCGGACTCGATCCGGCGTGGGGCGCAGGCCCTCTGTCGGCGGGAACCGGATCACCCGCCGGCGCCATGTGCCGCCAATGATGCGAACCTGATTGGCGGCGGTTTGCGGCACGGGGTGTCCGATCGGCACTGGCTCAGGGATGTGCATTATGATCTGCCACGCCGTCCGAGGCAGGTAAACTCCGGTCGTTGCCGATGGTGCGATCGGCGTCCAGCGCTTTGCACCCCCATGTTCGACCTGTTCAAGCGAAAATCCGGTGTCGAGGACAGCCGCCCCTGGGCGGAACGGCTCGCCGCGGGCCTCGCGCGGTCGCGCGAAAAGCTCGCCGGTGCGCTCGGCAGCGTATTCGCCCGCCGGAAGCTCGACGCCGAGACGCTGGACGAGCTCGAGACCGCGCTCATCACCGCGGACGTGGGCATCGCCGCCACGCAGCATTTGCTGGAGGACCTCGCCGCGCGGTGGAAAGCCGCTGGCGGAGAAGGCGATCCGAAGGCATTGCTCAAAGCGGCGCTGGTCGAACTGCTCCGCCCGCTCGAACATCCGCTCGTCGTGGGCTCGGCACGGCCATTCGTGATCATGCTGGCCGGGGTCAACGGGGCCGGGAAGACCACCTCGATTGGCAAGCTGGCCAGGCATTTTCAGCTGCAAGGACTCTCCGTGCTGCTCGCGGCCGGGGACACCTTCCGCGCGGCCGCGCGCGAGCAGCTGGCCGTGTGGGGCGAACGCAATGGCGTCACCGTGATCTCGCAGGCGGGGGGAGATCCCGGCGCCGTGATGTTCGATGCCATCGCCGCCGCGAGGGCGCGCGGGGTCGATGTCGTGCTGGCGGACACCGCCGGACGGCTGCCGACGCAGTTGCAGCTGATGGAAGAAATTCGCAAAGTCCAGCGTGTCATCCGCAAGGTCGACCCGGCCGCCCCGCATGAGACGCTGCTGGTGCTCGATGCGAACACCGGGCAGAACGCACTGGCGCAGGTAAGGGCGTTCGACGACGCCCTCGGCCTGACCGGCCTGGTGCTGACCAAGCTCGACGGCACCGCCAAGGGCGGCGTGGTTGCGGCGATCGCCAAGGAGCGGCCGATCCCCCTCCGGTTCATCGGTGTCGGCGAGGGCCTGGACGACCTCAAGCCATTCGTTGCCGCGGAATTCGTGGACGCGCTGGTCGGCTGAAGCCGACTTCCACTCCTGCGGCGTGTCGGCGCAATGCTTCCCGTTCTGGCGCGTGTTGCAAAGACGCCGGTCCCAGCAAATATTGGGCAGGGCGGGACTCCAGGTGAGTATGTGCTCACCGACCGTCAGGTCGACCGCTGACCAGCGCCTTTGATTTCACCCGCCGGCTGCGGCGGACCGGCGTGGATGGCCGTCACCGCCCGCGCGAAGGAGGGCGGCAGCGACTCCACTAATCCGACAAAATCGCTCGGGAACTTTTTGCCCCCCTTAGCACTCTCACGCCGCGAGTGCTAAGATCGAGTTGAAGGCGGATCGGGGCCAAGGGCTCCAACTGCCGCAATGGAGGGGATAGACGATGACCGGAACCGCACTGGTTTTCCCGAGCCCTGTCGCACTGGGCAACCTGGATCACTATATCCTGGCGGTGAACCGCTTCCCGCTGCTTTCTGCCGAGCAGGAACTCGCGCTTGGGCGCAGCCTCGTCCGCGACAATGACCTCGACGCGGCACAGCAACTCGTCCTCTCGCACCTGCGGCTGGTGGTCGCCGTAAGCCGCAAGTACCTGGGCTACGGCCTCCCGCAGGCCGATCTCATCCAGGAAGGCAACATCGGACTCATGAAGGCCGTGCGCCGTTTCGACCCGGAGCGCGGCGTGCGCCTGGTTTCGTTCGCCCTGCACTGGATCAGGGCCGAGATCCACGAGTATGTGCTGCGCAACTGGCGGCTGGTCAAGGTCGCGACGACAAAGGCGCAGCGCAAGCTCTTCTTCAACCTGCGCCGGTTGAAGACCCGCTCCGCCGCGTTGTCAACCAAGGAAGCGCTCGCGATCGCGAAGGATCTCGGCGTCAAGCCCGAAGAGGTCTTCGAGATGGAAACGCGCCTCACCGGGCGCGACATCGCACTCGAACCGCAAGCCGGCGAGGAAGGCGATGCGATCGCGCCGGTCGCGTATCTCACCGACACCGAGAATGAACCGGTGCAGCTGCTCATGCGCGCGGAGACCGAGAGCAACCAGGCCGCCGGACTGAAGCAGGCGCTCGCCACGCTCGACGATCGCAGCCGCCGCATCATCGAGGCGCGCTGGCTCGTCGAAAAGGAGCCGGCGACGCTGCAGAAACTCGCGGCCGAATACGGCGTTTCGGCCGAGCGCATCCGCCAGATCGAGGGCAAGGCGCTGAAGTCGATGCGGGCGCAGATGAGCGCCGCGTAGCCACGGACGGTCTTACAGCTCGACCTGCGTCCCCAGCTCCACGACGCGATTCGTCGGGATGCGGAAGAAGTCGGTCGCCTTGACCGCCATCTTCGACATGGATACGAACAACCGCTCCCGCCACAGCGCCATCCCGGGTCCCACGCTCGGGATCAGCGTTTCGCGGGAAACGAAGAACGACGTGTCCATCATGTCGAACTCGAAGCCGTGCTTGCCGAGCGTCTCCAGAAGCCCGGGCACGTCGGGGTCCTCGGCAAAGCCGTAATTGGCGTCCATCCGCCAGAAGGCGCAGCCCAGCTCGGCGATGCGCGCGCGCTCCGCCGCCGCGACCCGCGGGAAATCCAGCGTGTGGATCGTCAGGAACACCACGCGCTCGTGCAACACCTTGTTGTGCTTCAGGTTATGCAGCAGCGCGTGCGGCACGCGGTCCGCCGTCGAGGTCAGGAACACCGCGGTGCCCGGGACGCGCGGCGGCGGACTCATCTCGATGCTCTCGATGAAAAGGCCGAGCGGCATCGAATCCTCGGCGAGGCGCGCCATCAGCAGCGCGCGGCCGCGCTTCCACGTCGTGAGCAAGGTGAACGCGACCGCGCCGATCAGCAGCGGGAACCAGCCGCCCGCCGGCACCTTGAGCAAGTTCGACGCGAGAAACAACAGGTCGATCAGGAACAGCGGCACCGCGATGGCGAAGGCGACGAGCCGGCTCCAGCCCCAGATACGGCGCATGACCACGAAGATCAGCACCGAGTCGATCAGCATCGCGAGCGTCACCGCGATGCCGTAGGCGCCGCCAAGGTTGTCAGAGCTCCTGAAGCCCGCCACCAGCAGCACCACCGCGATCAGCAGCGTCCAGTTGATGAACGGGACATAGATCTGGCCGATCTGGCGGTCCGACGTGTGCTGGATCTTGAGCCGCGGGCAGTATCCCATCTGGATCGCCGCGCGCGTCAGCGAGAACGCCCCCGAGATCACGGCCTGCGACGCGATCACCGCCGCGCAGGTCGCGAGCACGACCAGCGGAATCAGCGCCCACTGCGGCGCGAGCAGGTAGAACGGATTCTTGATCGCGGCCGGGTCGGCGAGCAGCAGCGCGCCCTGTCCGAAATAGTTGAGCACGAGCGCCGGCATCACGAACCAGACCCACGCGCGGCGGATCGGCGCGGCGCCGAAGTGGCCCATGTCCGCGTAGAGCGCCTCGGTGCCGGTGACCGCGAGGACAACGGCGCCCAGCGCCAGGAAGGCGAGGCGTGGATTGGCGGCAATGAAGGCAAACGCGCGGGCGGGATTGATCGCGCCCAGCACTTCCGGGTGCTCGATCACCTGCAGCAACCCGAGGACCGCCAGCACGATGAACCACGCGCACATCACCGGGCCGAACAGCCGGCCCACGCTCGCGGTGCCGCGCTTCTGGATCGCGAACAGCACCAGCACGATCGCGATCGTCACGGGGACGATGAACGGATGCAGCTCCGGGGCGATGATCTCGAGCCCCTCGACGGCGCCCAGCACCGATATCGCCGGCGTGATCATCCCGTCGCCGTAGAACATGGCGGCGCCGAAGATGCCGAATCCGACGAGCCACCACCGGCGGCGGCCGTGATTGCCCAGGCCGCGCGAGACCAGCGCCGTCAGCGCCAGGATGCCGCCCTCGCCGCGGTTGTCGGCGCGCATGATCAGCGCCACGTACTTTGCCGTGACGACGATGAGCAGCGCCCAGAAGATGATCGACAGGATGCCCAGCACGTTCGCCGGCGTCAACGGCACCGGGTGCTCGCCGCCGAAGCACTGTCGCAGCGTGTACAGCGGCGAGGTACCGATGTCCCCATAGACCACGCCGATCGCGCCGATGACGAGCGGCGACATGCGCTTCGACAAGCCGACGGAATCGCTCATGCACGGGCTGGGGAAGGGGGACTTGGCGCAGCGCGTTCGCGTCAGCCGCCGCCCGTGCCGTCGTCGCCGCGGCGGGCGAAGCGGATGGACAGCTGTTTGAGCTTGCGGTAGAGGTGCGTGCGCTCCAGGCCCGCCCGCTCCGCCACGCGGCTCATGTTGCTCTGTTCGCGTCCCAGCAATTGCTCGAAATAGATCCGCTCGAATGCCTCGCGCGCCTCGCGCAGGGGCAGCTCGAAGAAGCGCGCCGTGATCTCCGGGGCCACCGCCTGATTCGCCGCGGCCGCCTCGCCCAGGAGCCGCTTCACGTGCTCGCCGGTGATATCCCCGCTTCCGGCGAAGAGGGCGAGATTGGCGACGACGCTTTGCAGATGGTCGAGATTGCCGGGCCAATAGGCGCCGGCGAGCAGGTTCATCGCGGCCGGTTGCAGCGTCGCGAGTGCACGCGCCGTGGTGTTCTGCGCACTGCGCTCCTGCGTGGCCAGCTCCTGCCAAAAGCGCTCGATCAGCGCCGGGATGTCCTCGCGCCGAGCGCGCAGCGGCGGGAGCAGCACGGCGCCGACGGAAAGCGCTGCGAGCAGGGCGGCATCGAACTTGCCCTCCGCGGCCATGTTTCCCAGGGGCTCCGTGCTGGTGCACACCAGCGTGACGTTAGCCTTGTCGAACTTCGGCAGCAGGAAGGCGAGTCCGCGTAGTTCTCCCTTCGCATATTGGCCGATTTCGGAACAATGCAGCGTGCCGTCGCGGGCTTCTTCGAGCAGGGCCAGCGGGTTCGCCGCGAGCCGTGCCCCACCGGGGAGCGCGACTCGGGGCGTGTCCACCGCGTGCAGCGCGCGTGCCGCCACCTCGTGACCCGCGCCGGGCTCGCCGAGGATCAGCAGCGGCTTGCGGGCGGCGAGCAGCTGTTCCAGCTGGCGCTCGACCTCGCGCATGGCCACGCTCGTGCCGATGGCGGCGAGGGAGACGCGTCGCGGCTCGCGCGCCAGCGCGACCTTGAGCGCGCGCGCCACCGTGCCCAGCAGTTTCTGCAGGCCGATCGGCTTCTCCAGGAAGTCGAAGGCGCCGATCTTGGTTGCCTCGACGGCGGTCTCGATCGTGCCGTGGCCGGACATCATGATGACGGGCATCGTGAGCTGACCGGATGCCCCCCACTCCCGCAACAGCGTCACGCCATCGGTGTCCGGCATCCAGATGTCGAGGAGCACCAGCGCCGGCCGCTCCCGCGCCCGGTACGCGCGCGCCGCCGTGGCATTCTCGGCGAGGCTCACGCGGTAGCCCTCGTCCTGCAGGATCTCGGACAGCAATTCGCGGATGCCGACTTCGTCGTCGACAACCAGTATTTCCTTGGTGGGCATCATCAGGTGCGTATCCTACGCCGGAGCGGCACTGCGCGGGAAAATCAGCGTGACCCGGGCGCCTCGCGGCACTGCATTGGCGAGCTCGACGCGGCCGTGGTGCTCGTCCACGATCTTTTTTACGATGGCAAGGCCAAGGCCAGTTCCCTTTGCCTTCGTCGTGACGTAGGGTTCGAACGCGCGATGCAGCACGGTATCGGGAAAGCCGGCGCCCGCGTCGGAAAGCGAGAGCGCGAGTTCGTCGCCCCTCGCCTCCAGGGCGATATCGTACCGGGGCTCGGCCAGATCGGCCTGGGCGTCGATGGCATTCTGCAGGAGGTTGTGGAACACCTGGCGCAGGCGGGTCGGCTCGCCCTGCACGACGACCGGCTCGGGCGGAAGCGACACAGTGACGTGCGGACGCAGATTGTCGTACAGCGCCAGCACGTCGAGCAAGAGGGTGCCGACGTTCACGGGCTGCATGGTGCCCGGGCGCGCCTGCCGTGCATAGACCGCGAAGTCATCGACCATGTGCTTCATCGCGGCGACCTGCGCGATGATCGTCTGCGCGCCGCGCGCCAGAGTTTCCTGGTCGGGTCGGTCGAGCTTGGGCGCGAGTTTTCGTTCCAGCCGCTCCGCCGAAAGCTGGATCGGCGTCAGCGGATTCTTGATTTCATGCGCCAGCCGGCGGGCAACCTCACCCCACGCGGCGTCGCGCTGGGCCTGCGCGAGATCGGTGACATCGTCGAAGACCACGACGTAGCCGGCCACCGGGCTCACCGGCAAACGTGACCCGCGCATCAGCAGCGTGCGCATCAGGCTGGATACCGAGAGCTCAGTCTGCTTCTGCCAGTGCGCGTCCCCGCTCGCGCGAAAGCCCTCCGCGACGAGCTCGGCAAACGGGGCCAGGGCCGGAAGCACGCGGCCCCAGTTGGCCAGCGGCAGGTCGGTCAGCTCGGCCAACGGCTGCTGCAGGATCACCGTTGCGCTGGCATTGGCAGTGCGCAGACGATACTCGTCGTCGAACGCGAGCACCCCGGCCGACAGGTTGCCGAGAATGCTCTCGAGATAGGCGCGCGTGGTTTCCGTTGCGCGGCGCGACTCCTCGGTCTTCTGTTGCGCCTCGAGCAGCTGTGCGGTCATGGTGTTGAACGATTCGGTGAGCACGCCCAGTTCGTCGCGCGAGGTGACGGGCTGCCGCCGCGTGAAATCACCCTGCGCGACCGCGCGCGTGCCCTCTGCCAGCAGCCCCAACGGCGCGGAGAACCGCTCCGACAGCACCACGGCAAGACCGAGGGCGGACGTGAGCGCGAGGAGCAACGTCAACGTGAGCGTCACCGCGTACAGCCGCTTCAGCGACTGCCGCGAGAACGAGATCTCCTGGTAATCGCGCGCGCCGGCGCGCACCTTCTCCACGTCGAGCCCCAGCCCCTTCGGTACCGGCTCGATCACCTGCAACACCTTGAGCGGCTCCAGCCGGTCATCGCTGTTGACCGGAATGACGACCCGCAGCAGGAGCCGCCCGTCCGCCGACTCCTCCTGTCTCGCGTACGGCACCTGGAGCCGCGCGTTGCGCAGGGCCTGCGCCGGCAGAGGCTCGGGCGGCGCCGTCGAGCCGCCGATGCCCGCGACCGCGAGCACGCTGCCGGTGGACGAGTAGAGGACGGCCTCGTAGATGCCGGCCTGCTCGGCGGCGCGGTTGAGCCGGGTGGAAGTGCTGCCCGGCGCCAATTCGCCGAGCGTCATGGCGATCTGGCCCGCTTTGTTGCTCGTCTCCTTGAGCAGGTAGTCAAGCGCGTTGCGCCCGAGATTGAGGCCGCCGTCGAGCGCGCGGTCCACCCGGACGTCGAACCAGCTTTCGATGCTCTTGCCGAGGAACTGCACCGACACCGCGTAAACGAGCGCGCCGGGCAGAACCGCGACCAGCGCGAAGAGCAGAACCAGCCGCACCGCGAGCCGCGAGCCGAAGACGCCTGCCTTCAGCTTGCGCGACAGCCGCCAGAGCTGGTAGCCGACGAGCAGCATCAGCAGCACGACGAGCGCCGTGTTGAGGACCAGCAGCAGATCGTAGCGCCGCGCGAAGAGCTCGGTGTTCGCCGATGCCGTCGCCAGCAGGAAGAGCGAGATCGCGCCAAGGCACGCCAGCACCAGCAGGAGCCAGCGCAGCCCGCGCGGCGACAGGGGGCCGCTCATGGCGTGAAACTCCAGCGGTGCCATTCGGATTGCAGCGTCCACTCGCGCGAGGCAAGGGCGCTCATCTGGAACGGCTTCGGCAGCGCATTGACGTCGAGCCGCAGCCGTACGGCCGCATCGAGGCGTGCACCCTTCGTCAACTGATCGAGCGTGGCGACCTGCCGCGACTTGACGCGGGACAGGAAACGCTCGACCTCGTCCAGCGAGTCGAAGGTCTGACCGAGAAGACCGGTCGCGACGCGGTACTGCCGGGTCAGTGCGTTGTACGAGACCCGGTACTGCGTCGAGAGCGTCAGCACCTTCTCGTCCAGCCAGTACCAGCGCGGCCGCAGCAGCTCGAACTCAAACACGAAGTAGAGCGGGAGGCCTTTTTGCAGCGCTTCCTCCAATGTCGGGTTCAGCGCGAGGTCGAACTCCACATCGAGCACGTAGGCGTCGTCAGCGGCGCGCAACTCGGCCGCCTTGACGGCAATCGTGTCGGCGTGCACCACCGGGGAAAGCGCGCACAGGGCGATGCCGAGCAGCGCCGAGACGCCGACCAGCCATCGTGTCAGCGCCAGGCCCAGGCGCCCACAGGACTTGCCCGCAGGCATGCGCAAGCCGGTCCGACAGGCGCCTGGGTCGAGCAGGGCTGAGCAGGAGCGAAGCACTGGGGGCATGCCGGCGGGCGGGGCGTCGAACACAGGGCCGAGGGTCCGTCGGCGTCGGGGCGGGCGGGATCCACGCTGTCGGCACCCCCTCAGGGCTTGCGCAGCAGCGCGTAGAAAAATGCGTCCTGATTGTGGCTCGCGCCGGGGAGCGAAGGCAAGAGTTGCGCGCCACGACATGCCACCGCGGGGGGGAAAATGAGGGTTTCACGCAACGTCTCCGGGTGTCGCGCGACGAATGCGGCCACCTGTGCTTCGTTTTCCGCGTTGAAGACGGAGCAGGTCGCATACAACAGGAGGCCCCCGGGGGCCAGGCATGCCCACAAAGCATCGAGCAGCCGCACCTGCTGGCGCGAGAAGCCTGCGACATCGGCTTCGCGCCGCAGCCACTTGACGTCGGGATGGCGGCGAACCACGCCGCTGGCAGTGCAGGGCACATCGGCGAGGATGCGGTCAAAGGGTCGCCCATCCCACCATTGCGCTGGCATCCCGGCGTCGCCAGCGACCACGTGCACCTGCCGTCCGCCAAGGTGCAGCCGCTCTACGTTCTCGCGCACCCGCGGCAGACGTTCAGCGTCGGCGTCGAGCGCGACGAGCTCGACATCGGCAAGCTCCAAAATATGCGTGGTCTTGCCGCCCGGCGCGGCGCAGGCATCGAGGATCCGTTGCCCGGGCAGAATCTGCAGCAGCGGCGCCGCGAGCTGAGCCCCGAGGTCCTGCACCGAGAAGGCCCCCTCGTCGAAACCCGGCATCGCGCGTATGGACCCGGCCGGCTCGACGACGATCCCGTGCGCCCCCACCGGCGTCGCGGTGAGGCCAGCGGCACCGAATGCCGACAGCAGCGCCTCCTGCGTGGCGACGCGGCGGTTCACGCGCAACGCCAGCGGTGCGCGCGCATTGCCCGCCGCGAGCAGGTCTTGCCAGCACTCCGGATATTCGCGTTGCACGCTATCGATCCACCAGCGCGGATGCGACCAGCATGCGACCGGATCCACCAGCACCGCGTCGTTCAGTGCGTCGCGCTCCCGCAGGAAGCGGCGCAACAGGGCATTGACGAGCGCCTTGGCGGCGGGACGCGTTAACGCCGCCGCCGCGTTCACGGCATGGTCGACGATGGCAAACGACGGCGCGCGCGTGCGTTCCAGCTGATAGATCGCGACAGCGACCAGGCAATGGAGCGCCGGATCGGCGATGGGCTTCGTCGCCAGCAAGCGCACCAGCGCATCGAGCGTGCCCCAATGGCGCAGGGTGCCGTACGCAAGTTCCTGCACGAGGGCGCGGCGGCGGCCCTGTGCGTCCCGCTCCGGTGGCGCCAACCTGGCCAGCACGACCGGCAGCGTGGAACCGTCGAGCACCGCGCGGACGGCAAGGGCAGCTAAGCGCTGAGCTTCGCGCAAGGGAGAATTCCCGTCGAGGGAGGCGGGCAATGACGACGCGCGGACGCCGCGCGGGCGGCGCTTGGGAGTGCCCCCACGCTTGCGGCTGGCGCCGCGGCGCTGCCCCCCGAGGGGGCGCAATTCGCGCCTTGGGACGGCCCGGCGGCGCTCATTGCGCGCGACGCGCCGCGGGCACGGGCACCGGAGCTCGAGTTGCCGATCACGGCGCGTCCGTGCCAAAGCGAGCGCCAGGGGCAAGTCGGCGCCCCGCCACGAAAGCGGCCGCGCTCATCCGCCGACCCCCCGCCGGCTGCAACTCCGCGATCCCCAGTGCGCCATTGCCGCAGGCCACGACCATGGTGTCGCCCTCCGTCACGAGCACGGTGCCGGGCGCCACGCCGGGCGCGACGAACTGCGCCGGATGCGCGCGCCACAACTTGACCCTTTCGCCGGCGAGCAGCGTCGAGGCCCCTGGCACCGGATCGAACGCGCGTACCTGGCGGTCGACGTCGACCGCGGAGGCTTTCCAGTCGATGACCGCTTCTGCTTTGTGGATCTTCGCCGCGTAGGTGGCACCGTCGGCCGGCTGCGCAACCGGCGGCCCGGCCGTCCCCGCGGCGAGGCGACGCAAATGGGCAACCAGGCAGTCCGCGCCCTGCGCCGCCAGTTTGTGCTCGAGCGTGGCCGCCGTGTCGCGCGGGCCGATCGCCACGCGAACGGAGTCGAGCATCGGGCCCGTGTCCAGGCCCGCATCCATCTGCATCAGGGTGACGCCGGTCTGCGCGTCTCCCGCCAGCAGTGCACGCTGGATCGGGGCTGCGCCGCGCCAGCGGGGCAGCAGCGATGCGTGGACATTGATGCAGCCGTACCGCGGCCACGCCAGGACCGCCGGGGGCAGGATCAGTCCATACGCGGCCACCACGAGCACGTCGAGCGGGTTGGCGAGGATCGGCGCGCATGTCTCAACCCGCGCGAGCGTCGCGGGTTCGTAGACCGGAATGCCGCCGTCCAGCGCAACCCGCTTGACGGGCGAAGGAACGACATTCAAGCCGCGCCCGCGCGGTCGGTCGGGCTGCGTGAGGACGAGCGCTGCCGCAAAGCCCGCATCCTGCAGCGATCCGAGCACCGCTGCGGCGAACGCCGGCGTGCCGGCAAATCCGATCCTCATCGCGGGTTGCTCACCGCGCTCGCTCCCGCTCCTGGTGCCCGCCCGGCCGCCCGAAGGGCACGGAGCGCTCCCTTGGGGGGCAGCGAAGGCAGTGCGCGCGGGCGTCGTTCAACTTCGTGGGCGCGGGCTTGCCCGCGCTCATGGGGCACAGGCACATGCCCAGCGGTCGAGCGCGGCCAAGGCCGCGCCTACGACTCGATGGCCAGCAAACGCAGTGCGCGTGGGGGCGGTTCATCAGCCCGCGAGCCGCTGCTTCTTGCGCAGCCGCGCGACGAGCCGCGCCTGTTTCAGCGGCGAGAGGTGGTCGACGAAGACCTTGCCCAGCAGGTGTTCCATCTCGTGCTGTATGCACACCGCGAGCATGCCCTCGGCGTCGAGTTCGAACGCCGCCCCGCGTGCGTCGAGCGCGCGCACGCGAACTCGGGCTGCGCGCGTGACCTTGTCGTAATACCCTGGCACCGAGAGACAGCCTTCCTCGCACTCCGCTTCGCCCTCGGCCATGATGATCTCCGGGTTGATGAAGACGCGAAGTTCGTCGCGCGTTTCGGACGTGTCGATCACCACGATGCGCTTGTGCACGTCCACCTGCGTGGCCGCGAGCCCGACGCCGGGCGCGGCGTACATGGTCTCGGCCATGTCGCGGATGAGCCTCTGGACGTCCGCAGTGACGGCGGCCACGGGCGCGGCGACTTTGCGCAGCCGCGGGTCAGGGTAGGCAAGGATTTGCAGTACGGCCATGAGTTCAGAGGGCCCGCCAAGGCCGAACCGGGGGTTTCGGTCACGTCCCGGAGACACATGGGGTCGTCCGCCGGCGTCTTTTGGCGTCCTTAGCTTGCAAAATGCAGACTGGGGATGCAGAATCCTCCGTAAGCCCTTATTTTGCGGCGCTTTAGGACGTTAGCAAGCCCCACCCCAAATGGAAGAGGCTTTATGCGTCAGAAGTTTAGCATAGCGAATTTCATCGTCGCCGCAGCCGTGGCGCTCGCCCCAGTGGGTACGCTGACGGCGCGCGCGGCTGACGTCGAGCTCAAGGACCAGGTTCCCAGCCGCTATACGGTGCAGAAGGGGGACACCCTGTGGGGCATCTCCGGGAAGTTCCTCAAGGATCCCTGGCGCTGGCCCGATATCTGGCAGATGAACCGCGAGCAGATCAGGAACCCGCACCTGATCTATCCCGGCGACGTAGTCGTTCTGGACAGGCTGGGCGGCCAATGGCGCCTCTCGCTCGAGCGTCCGGCCACCCGCCTGTCGCCGACAGTGCGCACGACGCCTTTGGACGCCGAGGCCATTCCTGCGATTCCCGCTGGCGAGATCGAGCCCTACCTCACGCGGCCGCTCATCACCGGACCTGAAGGCCTCGACGCCGCGCCGCAGATCGTCGCCGCCCGTGACGCCCGGGCCATCCGGGGGGAAGGGGATCTCGTCTACGTCGTCGGACTCGACCCCAAGGCCGGCGATCAGTGGAACCTGTATCGACGCGGTCGCGATCTGATGTCCGCGGACGGCAGCGAGCTGCTCGGCATCGAGCAACGCTATCTCGGCAGCGTCAAGGTCGAACGCTTCGCCGAAGTCTCGACGGTGCGCATCACCACCGCGAAGGAAGAGATCGTCGACGGAGATCGCCTGCTTCCCGCCCCACGCGGCCAGCTGATGAGCTATGCCCCGCATGCGCCGACTCGTCCGGTCCAGGGTCAGATCATCGCCACGGACCGCGAAGCGAGCGAAGCGGGGCGCGGCTGGGTCGTCACGCTCGACCGAGGATCGCGAGACGGGCTCGATGTCGGCACGGTGCTCGCCATCTATCGCGTGGTTCCGCCGATTCCCGATCCGCGGCCCGTGATTCGTCCGCCTTATGAGCCCAGGGTATTCGAGCCGGAACGCTGGCTCAACGTGCCCGACGAGCGCACCGGTCTGCTCTTCGTCTTCCGCGTTTTCGACCGGGTCTCCTACGCCCTTGTGCTCAACACGACGGACCCCGTCGTGGTCGGCAACATCGTTCGCAATCCGTAGCCGGCTTTAGCCCAGCCTCCGCCAGGCGGAGGGGGCGACGGCAATGCCGCCATGAACGTCGACTCGCGCGCCGAAGCATGGGCGCGGCTTCAGCTGTCGGGCCTCGCACCTCGTCCGCTGGTCGACCTCTTGCGCGCTTTCGGCGGTCCGGAGGCCGTGCTGGCCGCGACCTCCGCCCAGCGCCGAGGTCACGTTCCCGCGGCCGCTGCAGCGCGCCTCGACACCCCGCCGGACGAGGGGCGCCTGGAGGCGACGCTTTCCTGGTTGCGCGAACCACGGCATGACCTCGTCGCCTGGGGCGATCCCGACTATCCCGCCCCGCTGCTGGAGATCGGCGATCCGCCACCGGTTTTCTACTGCATGGGCCGACGCGAGCTTCTCGCGGGGCCGGCCTTCGCGATCGTCGGCAGCCGCAATGCGACGCCACAGGGTTGCGCCGATGCCGAAGCGTTCGGGGCGGCATTGTCCGCAGCCGGTTTCACCATCGTCAGCGGGCTTGCGACCGGCATCGATGCCGCCGCGCATCGCGGCGGTCTCACCGGCGCCGGCAGCAGCATCGCCATCATCGGCACCGGGCCCGACCGCGTTTACCCGGCCCGCAATCGCGACCTCGCGCACGAGCTCGCGGCGCACGGCCTCGTGGTCTCGGAATTCGCGGTCGGCACACCGCCGCAGAAACAGAACTTCCCTCGGCGCAACCGACTCGTGAGCGGCCTGTCGCGTGGCGTGCTGGTGGTGGAGGCAACGCTGTCTTCCGGCTCGCTCATCACCGCGCGACTCGCCGGCGAACAGGGCCGCGAAGTGTTCGCCCTGCCAGGCTCGATCCATTCCCCGTTCTCGAAAGGCGGACACAAGCTGATTCGCGAGGGCGCCAAGCTCGTCGAGACCGCGCAGGACATCCTCGACGAACTCGGTGTCGTCGGCACCGCGCCGACGGTGGACCCGGACACAAGCACCGAACCCGACGCCGCCATGCGCTCGGTGCTGCGCGCGCTCGGGCACGATCCCGCGGATGTCGACACGCTCGCAGCGCGCACCGCGCTTTCGATCGCCGCCACGGTCGGGGCACTGACAGCACTCGAGCTCGAGCAACAGGTCGCGCCACTGCCGGGCGGGCTCTGGCAGCGTCTGGGTTGAACGAGCCCCACGCGCTCACTACGCTCGCTGCCCCCCCGCGAGGGCGCGCAATGCCCTTCGGGCGACCGGGCGGGCAGCAAGAGAGCGGGCCGGCCCCGACACTCGCTTCGTCGGCGCTCTCCCCGGCGGCGACCTATCCTTCGGATGGCAACCCGGGCCCTCGCACGCGGGCACGTGCGCGCGAGGGCGCGCGCCCGCGCGTGGGGCCGTTCGCGGCAAAGCAGTCCTTGCTCCGCCTGCTTCACCTTCGGTACTATCTGCGGCTCTTCGCACCGCGCGCCCATGTCGAAAACGCTGATCATCGCCGAGAAACCCTCCGTCGCCGCCGACGTCGCGCGCGCATTGGGTGGTTTTGCGCGCCACGACGACTACTTCGAGAGCACCGAATACGTGCTGTCGTCGGCGGTCGGGCATCTGCTCGAGATCGGGATGCCCGAGGAAGAGGAGGTCAAGCGCGGCAAATGGACCTTCGGCCACCTGCCGGCGATCCCGTCGAAATTCGCGTTGAAGCCGATCGAAAAGAACGAAAACCGGCTGAAAACGCTGCTGCGACTCATCAAGCGCAAGGACGTCGGTGATCTGATCAACGCCTGCGACGCCGGCCGCGAAGGCGAGCTCATCTTTCGCTACATCGTGCAATTCGCGAAAGCGGCGAAACCGATCCGGCGCCTCTGGCTGCAGTCGATGACGACCGCCGCGATTCGCGAGGGGTTCGAAGCGCTGCGCAGCGACGCGCAGATGCGCCCGCTCGCTGACGCCGCCGTCTGCAGATCCGAGGCCGATTGGCTCGTCGGGATCAACGGCACGCGGGCGATGACGGCGTTCAACTCGAAGGCCGGCGGTTTTCAGCTGACGACGGTCGGCCGCGTGCAGACACCGACGCTCGCCATCATGGTCGAGCGGGAGCAGAAGATCCGCGCCTTCCGCCCGCGCGCCTATTGGGAAGTCCTCGGCACGTTCCGCGCCCGCGCCGGCGAGTACGCGGGACGTTGGTTCGACGAGCAGTGGACGAAGACCGAGGACGACCCCGATGCCCGCGCCGAGCGCTTGTGGGACGAGGCGAAGGCAAACGCAATCGCCGCGAAGTGCGCCGGCAAGCCCGGCGAGGTGACCGAGGAGGCAAAGCCGACGACACAGGGCGCCCCGCTGCTCTACGACCTCACGTCGCTGCAGCGCGAGGCCAACGGCCGCTTCGGGCTCTCTGCTCGCACGACCCTGTCCCTGGCGCAATCGCTCTACGAGAAACACAAGGTGCTCACCTACCCGCGCACGGATTCGCGCGCGCTGCCGGAGGACTACCTCGGCACCGTGAAGGCGACGATGGAGGCGCTCACCGACGCAAAGCCCTACGGCGCCTTCGCGGCCGAAGTGCTGAAGAAGAAGTGGGTGAAGCCCAACAAGCGGATCTTCGACAACGCGAAGGTCTCCGATCACTTCGCCATCATCCCCACACTCGTTGCCCCCAAGCACCTGAACGAGCTCGAAGCGAAGCTCTACGATTTCGTCGTCAAGCGCTTTCTCGCGGCGTTCTATCCCTCCGCCGAGTTCCTGGTGACCACCCGCGTCACCCGCGTGGCGGGCGAGCCGTTCAAGTCCGAAGGCAAGGTGTTGGTCGTGCCGGGGTGGCTGGCGGTGTACGGCAAGGAGGTTCAGTCCGACGACAGTCCGGCGAAGGCCGGCGAGAAGCCGACGCTCGCCGCGGTTGTGCCGGGCGAGATCGTCGCCACGGAGAAGATCGACGTCGCGGCCAACACCACCCGGCCGCCGGCGCGCCTCACCGAGGCAACGCTGCTCTCGGCGATGGAGGGGGCCGGCAAACTCATCGACGACGAGGACCTGCGGGAGGCCATGCGCGAGAAGGGGCTCGGCACCCCGGCAACGCGAGCGCAGATCATCGAGGGGCTCATTGCCGAGCGGTACGTGCATCGCGACGGCCGCGAGCTGATTCCCACCGCCAAGGCGTTCTCGTTGATGACGCTGCTCCACGGGCTGGGCGTGCCGGAGCTCTTTTCCCCCGAACTCACGGCGGAATGGGAGTTCAAGCTCGCGCAGATGGAGCACGGCAAGCTGAAGCGCGACGTGTTCATGCGCGAGATCGTCGCCATGACCCAGCACATCGTGGGCCAGGCCAAGGGCTACGAAAGTGACACGATCCCCGGCGACTTCGGCACACTGACCGCGCGCTGCCCGAGCTGCGGCGGCGAAGTGCACGAGAACTACAAGAAATTCCAGTGCCAGTCCTGCGCGTTCGGATTCTGGAAGATCATGGGTGGACGGCAGATGGACGTCGCCGAGGCCGATACCCTGTTGCGCGCGCGGCAGCTCGGCCCGCTTGATGGTTTCCGCAGCCGGCTGGGCAAGCCGTTCAGCGCGGCGCTGCGCTTGAACGACGCCAACGAGGTCGCATTCGATTTTGGCGATGGCAGTGGCGACGACGCCACCGAAGCGCCCGACTTCACGGCCCAGGAGTCGCTCGGGCCGTGCCCCAAATGCAAGGCGCGGGTCTTCGAGACGACGCAAGCCTACGTTTGCGAGAAGGCGATCGGGCCCGAGAAATCCTGCGACTTCCGCTCCGGCCGCGTGATCCTGCAGCGGCCGGTCGAGCGCGCGCAGATGCAAAAGCTCCTCGCCACCGGCAAGACGGATCTCCTGCAGTTCGTGTCGGCGCGCACCAAGCGTGGGTTTTCCGCTTTCCTCGTGCGCCAGCCCGACGGCAAGATAGGTTTCGAATTCGAGGCGCGTGAGGCCACGAAGACCGGCGCGCCCCGCGGGCGGGGCGCCCCCTCCGCGCTGCGTGTGCTGGGGCCGCACCCGCGCGACAAGAAGCCCGTCGAGCTTCATGCCGGGCGCTTCGGGCCGTACGTCAAGCACGGCAGCGTCAATGCAACCCTGCCCGACCGCGACAAGGTCGAATCACTGACGCTTGCGGAAGCGGTGATGCTGCTCGACGATAAGGCAGGGAAGCAGGGCCCCGGTGCTCCAGCCAAGGCCAAACGCAAGACGCCGGCGAAGACCGCGGCGGAGCCGCGTGCCGCTTACGGTGCAGCGGTCAAGACCCGCAGGTCGCCGGCGGCAAAGCCGACGCCGACGCCGAAGGTCAAGCGAGCGTCAACAGTCACGACCAAAGCGGTCCCGAAGACCAAACCGAAACCGGCCGCAAAGTCGCGACGCGTTCCAGCCAAGTAGCAGCGCACGCCTGAGCCCTGGGCGAAGGCTTTAGTGCCCGCCCGGCCGCCCGAAGGGCACTATGCGCCCCCTCGGGGGGCAGCGAGCAACGCGAGCGTGGGGGTCCCGTTCAAGGCTTTCCTGCCCGCCCTGTCTCAGACGTCGAGATTGCGCACGCCGAGCGCATTCGATTCGATGAACGCGCGCCGCGGTTCGACCTGCTCTCCCATCAGCGTCGAGAAGATCTCCTCCGACGAGATCGCGTCCTCGATCTGCACCCGCAGCAGCCGGCGCACGGCCGGATCCATCGTCGTTTCCCAGAGCTGCCCCGGATTCATTTCGCCCAGGCCCTTGTAGCGCTGCAGCGTGACGCCGTTGCGGGCTTCGGCGAGCAGCCAGTCGAGCGCTTCCTTGAAGGATTTCACCGCCTGCTGCTTTTCCCCGCGCCGAACGACCGCGCCGGGCAGTATCAGCCCCAGCAGCACGGCGGCCGCGGCATGGATCTGCGCGAAGTCGCCGGAGGCGATGAGGTCGCTGTCGATGGCCGTGACGTGCGGCGTGCCGTGGTGCGTGCGCACGACGACGAGCCGGCGCGTCTCGCTCACGGCGTCATAGCGTGACTCGACCCTGACGTCCGGATCGGCGATCGCCGCCTGCAGCGCCGAGGCGCTCAAAGCGGCCGCGGCGTCGCCCGAAAGATCGATGCGCGCGCCGGAGAGCACCGCGTACAGCGCTGCCGGATCGATGATCCGGGCTAAACGCTCGATCACCGCGTCGGCAAGGAGATACTCGCGGGCAACGCTGCCAAAGGCTTCGGGCGCAAGCGGCGGCTTGCCCGTTCCCGGCACCAGCTCTGCGCCTTTGAGCGCCACCTTGAGGAGGTGCTGCTTCAGCTCGTGGTCGTCCTTGAGATAATTCTCCTCGCGGCCCTGCTTGACCTTGTAGAGCGGGGGCTGCGCGATGTAGATGTGGCCCCGCTCGACCAGTTCCGGCATCTGCCGGTAGAAGAACGTCAGCAACAGCGTCCGGATGTGCGAGCCGTCAACATCGGCATCGGTCATGATGATGATGCGGTGATAGCGCAGCTTGTCGGCGTTGTATTCGTCCTTGCCGAAGCCCGTGCCCAGCGCCGTGATGAGGGTGACGATTTCCTGCGAGCTGACCAGCTTCTCGAAACGCGCGCGCTCGACGTTGAGGATCTTGCCGCGCAGCGGCAGGATCGCCTGGAATTTCCGGTCGCGGCCCTGCTTGGCCGAGCCGCCGGCGGAATCCCCCTCCACCAGATAAAGCTCGCACAGCGCCGGATCACGCTCCTGGCAATCGGCGAGCTTGCCCGGCAGGCCCATCGAATCCAGCACGCCCTTGCGCCGCGTGAGCTCCCGCGCCTTGCGCGCCGCCTCGCGCGCCCGCGCCGCGTCCACGATCTTGGAGCAGATGGTCTTCGCGTCGACCGGGTTCTCGAGCAGGAACTCGGCCAGCTTCGCCGATACGATTTCCTGCACGATCGGCTGCACCTCGGAGGAGACGAGCTTGTCCTTGGTCTGCGACGAGAACTTGGGCTCGGGCACCTTCACCGAGAGCACGCAGCAGAGGCCCTCGCGCATGTCGTCGCCGGTCGTCTCGACCTTCGCCTTCTTCGCGATCTCCTCCTTCTCGATGTAGTTGTTGAGCGTGCGGGTCATCGCCTGCCGCAGGCCGGTCAGGTGCGACCCGCCGTCGCGCTGGGGAATGTTGTTGGTGAAGCACTGCACGTTCTCGGCGTACGAGTCGTTCCACTGCATCGCGACTTCGACCGTCGTGCCGTCCTTCTCGCCGACCGCGTGGAAGATCTTCGGATGCAGCACCGACTTGCTGCGATTCATGTACTCGACGAAGCCGCGGATGCCGCCGGAGTAGGCAAAGTTCTCGCTCTTGCCGTCGCGCTGGTCGAGCAATTCGATCTTCGTCCCGTTGTTGAGGAACGACAGCTCGCGGATCCTCTTCGCCAGGATGTCGTAGTGATATTCGATGCGGCTGAACGTCTCCGCCGAGGCCATGAAATGCACTTCGGTGCCGCGGCGATCGGTGGTCCCGGTCACCGCCAGCGGTGCTACCGGCACGCCATGGCGGAACTCCATCTGGTGCGCCTTGCCGTTGCGCCAGATGCGCAGGCGCAGCCAGACCGACAGCGCATTGACGACGGATACGCCGACACCGTGCAGGCCGCCGGAGACCTTGTAACTGTTCTGGTCGAACTTGCCGCCGGCATGGAGCTCGGTCATGACAATTTCCGCGGCCGAACGCTTGAGTTCGTCGTCGTCCTTCGTGTCGATCGGGATGCCGCGGCCGTTGTCGACGATCGACACCGAATTGTCGGCGTGGATGACGACCTTGATGTCATCGCAGTAACCGGCGAGCGCTTCGTCGATGGCGTTGTCCAGCACCTCGAACACCATGTGGTGCAGACCCGTGCCGTCCGACGTGTCGCCGATGTACATGCCGGGGCGCTTGCGGACCGCGTCGAGGCCCTTGAGCACCTGGATGCTGGTCGAGTCGTAGTCTTCGCCGTTGTTCGTCGGCTTGGGCATGGCTGGCGTCATCTTGGCTTTCGCTGTGGTGAAGTGTCGCTCAAAGCAGCGGCGCCGACCCGCGGTCGGCGCCTTCGCAGTGCCCGGGCGAGCGACCGTCCGTCAAATGCGCATGGGCATCACGACGTACTTGTAATCGTCACGATCCGGCAGGGTCACGAGCGCGCTGGAATTGGCGTCCCCGAACGCAAGTTGCACGCGCTCCGTGGCCATGTTCTGCAGCACGTCGACGAGATAGGTGATGTTAAAACCAACATCCAGCACTTCTCCCTTGTACTCGACTTCGAGCTCCTCTTCGGCCTCTTCCTGCTCGCTGTTGGTGCAGATGATCTTCAGCTGGTCGCTGCCGAGCACCAGGCGCACGCCGCGAAACTTTTCGTTCGAGAGAATGGCGGCCCGCTGCAGGGCCGCCAGCAACTCGGTCCGCACGAACTCGATGCGCTTGGTGTTGCCGGCGGGAATCACGCGGTTGTAATCCGGAAACTTGCCGTCGACCACCTTGCTTACCAGCTCGATGTTGGCGAAGCGGAACCGCACCTGATTCGCCAGCACATCGAGCGTCAGCGGTTCATCCGCTTCCGCCAGCAGCTTGCCGAGTTCGAGAACAGTCTTGCGTGGCAGGATCACTTCCTGCCGCTGATAGTCGCCGGCGATGGCAATGCTCGCCCATGACAGCCGGTGGCCGTCAGTGGCTACGGCCTGCAGTGTCCCTTTGTCGATGACGAGCAGCATGCCGTTGAGGTAATAACGGATGTCCTGCTGCGCCATGGCGAACTCGGCGGACTTCAGCAGCCCGCGGAACTCGCGTTGCGGCAGCGTGAGCGTCTGCACCTGGTCCTGGCCAACGCTGATGCGTGGGTAGTCACCCGCCGGCAGTGCCTGCAAGTTGAAGCGCGAACGCCCTGCGCGGAGCGACATCCGATTGGGAGTTCCATCGACCGTCAGTTGCGCATCTTCGGGAAGTGCTCGCAACAGGTCCTGCAACTTGCGTGCAGCGACTGTCGTCGCCTGCGCTTCCTTGCCGGGAAGATCGCTGTGCGCGGTGATCTGCATTTCCAGATCGGTCGCGGTGACGTAGAGCCGCCCGTCCTTGTGCTCGAGCAGCACATTCGCAAGGATCGGCAACGTATGTCGGCGTTCGACGATGCCGGAGACCGCTTGCAGAGGTTTAAGCAGAGCGTCACGAGCAATTTGTTTTAGTTGCATTGTTTAAACCATAGAACAGCTAATAGGAGAAGGAGCAGTTCCGGTACAAGCTACAATTGATATTAAATATCAATTGGTTGATTATATTGCAGGGCTGTGGACAAGTCGCGTAGGGGTCGTGGATCGATTGGGGACTTTTCTGGAATTATCGCTCCGGCGCATCTAATCCACTAATTATAGCCTCGAAATCGTCAGTTATCCAGCAGAAATTTGTGGTTGTGGCGCAGGAAAAGGCACCGCTACGCAACTGCCGGTGTCGGTCGTGGTCGAGTTCTAGCTGCGCAGGACCTGGAGCAGGAAATTGACGTCGTGATTGAGTTCGGGGATCGTCTCCCGCAATTTGGCGATCTGACGGCAGGCATGCAGTACGGTGGTATGGTCGCGGCCGCCGAAATTGCTGCCGATCTCGGGCAGCGAGAGTTGAGTCAGTTCCTTCGCCAGCGCCATCGCGACCTGTCGCGGCCGTGCCACGGCACGGGAGCGCTTCTTGGAATGCATGTCCGAGATCCGGAGTTTGTAATAGTCCGCCACTGTCTTTTGGATGTTTTCGACGGACACCTGACGGTTCTGGACTGCGAGCAGGTCGCGCAGCGCCTCCTTCGCGACCGTCAGCGTGATTTCCTGCCCGTGGAAGCTCGAGTACGCGATGACACGCTTGAGCGCGCCCTCGAGTTCGCGGACATTGGAACGGATATGTTTGGCGATGAAGAAAGCAACCTGCTCGTCGAGCTTCAAGCCCGTCACCGCGGCCTTGGCGAGCAGGATGGCCACGCGCATCTCGAGCTCCGGCGGGTCGAGCGCGACGGTGAGTCCCCAGCCGAAGCGCGAGATGAGGCGCGGCTCCATCCCGGTGATCTCCTTCGGAAAGGTGTCGCAGGTGATGACGACTTGCTTGTGCGCTTCGATGAGGGTGTTGAAAAGGTAGAAGAACTCTTCCTGCGTGCGGTTCTTGCCGCTGAAGAACTGGATGTCGTCGATCAGCAGGAGGTCGAGCGACCGGTAATAGCGCTTGAAGTCGTCGAAAGCCTTGTGCTGGTAGGCACGCACCACATCGGAGACGTAGGTCTCGGCGTGGATGTAACGGATCTTCGCGGCCCCGTCGCGCTGCAGGATGTGATTGCCGAGTGCCTGAATCAGGTGCGTCTTGCCCAGTCCTACTCCGCCGTAGACGAACAGCGGGTTGTAGGACGTCGGGTGCTCGGCGACCTGCAACGCTGCCGCGCGTGCGAGTTGATTCGCCTTGCCCGCGACGAAGGTGGCGAAGGTGAAGGACGGATTGAGGCTCGTCTGCTCGTGCCGGCGCGGCAATGCGGGCGGTGTGGACATGCCCGAGGAAGGCTCCGCCGCCGGCGGCGGCGCGAGGGTGGGGTCTGGCGCGGCCACTGGCGGGCCGGCCAAGGCGGCGTCGTTCGCGCCGTCCGCAATGGCAAGGGTGATGGCAACCGGGCGTCCTTCGGCCTGCGCGGCGATTTCCGCGATGCGACCGAGGAAGCGTTCCTTCACCCATTGCAGAACGAAGCGATTCTGCGCGCGCAGCCGATAGCCTCCGGCGACACTTTCGAGGGCGAGAGGCCGGATCCAGGTGTTGAACTGCTGGGGCGTCAACTCCTCGCGGAAAGCGTCGAGACAGTGTTGCCAGAAAAGAGGTTCGGCGGACATGCGTGCGAAGTGGGGTCCGGAAGTCGCGTGGCGGACAGCCTGCGGGCGGGGAAGGCGAGTGCTCGCAGGCCACAGGAGCGCAAGCCCGGCGAAAAAACACGATTCCTGCCACGGCGCCGGGAGCCAGAAGGCGCCGCTGCTCGCAGAGGCATGCTTCGCCGAGCTTTGCTGGAAGTGTAGCGCATGGGTGGAAAGTTATCCACAGGGGGCGCCAAGCCGCCGCACGCTTCGGCTTGGCGGCAGAACGGTCGTGCTGTCCGCCGCGATTGACAGCGACGGTGTTAACGCGCTCTAATGTAAGGCTTTTTCACTTCGAGGCCGACCACCATGAAACGCACGTTCCAACCTTCCGTCGTCAAGCGCAAGCGCACGCACGGTTTCCGCGCCCGGATGAAGAGCGTGGGCGGCCGGAAAGTACTTTCCGCGCGGCGCGCGAAGGGCCGGGCCCGGCTCGCGCCCTGATCGACCGTCGCGCCGCGGCGATGCTCCGGGGTAGCCGTCGCTACAGGCTCACCGGAATCGGCGCGTTCGACACGGTGTTCCGTGCCGGGCGCCGGCGCGAAGGCGAATTCCTGCAGATGATTTGCATGCCCGCTGCGCGACAGCATGGCCGCTTCGGCATCGTGATCGGGAAAAAGGCTTTGCCGCTCGCCGTCGATCGCAACCGCATACGCCGGATGCTGCGCGTCTGCGTGCGCGACGCGCGGCCCGGGATCGACGGCTACGACTTGGTTGTCCGCTTGAAGAAAGGCGCGCCCCGCACGGAGTTCCGAGCGATCGCGAAGGAAGCGGCGCGTCTGCTCGCCGCCTTTGCCCCGGCCCCACAAGCGTCATGAAAGGAATCCTGCTCGCATTGATTCGCGGCTACCAGTATCTGTTCCGGCCGCTGTTGGGCGCCAATTGCCGGTTTGCGCCGAGTTGTTCGGACTACGCCGCGGAAGCCGTGATGAAGCGCGGCGTGCTGAAGGGAACGCTGCTCGCCGTCCGGCGCATCCTGCGCTGCCACCCGTATCATCCGGGCGGATACGACCCGGTTCCCTGATCGGATTTTCGTTTTCCTCTCCCGCGCGACTCGACGCGCCGCGCGGTCACCCAGGCTGTCATGGATACCCAACGCCTCATCCTGTTTGTCGTTTTTTCATTCTCCGCGCTGATGTTGTGGGAGGCGTGGCAGAAGGAGACGCGCCCGCCGCCCGCGGTCGCTTCTGCGCCAGCGCCGGCGCGCGCGTCGGGCGCAACGGATTTGCCTCCGGTGCCGACGTCCGTGCCGGCGGCGGCTTCCGGCGCGGGGCCAGTGGCTCCTGCCGCGCCGCCGTCCGGAGCCGGTGCCGCGAGCGGGCCCGCCGCGAATGTCATCGCAATCACGACGGATCTCTATCGCGCGGAAATCGACATGACCGGCGGCGCCATCACGCAGGTCGCGCTCTTCAAGCATCGCGACCCGGTCGACGAGGCGAAGCCCTATCTGGCGCTGCTCAGGACACCTGAGCGCACCGCCGTTGCGCAGGCGGGACTGCTCGGCGAAGGCATGCCGAACCACCGCACCGTTTTCACGCCGCTTCCGGGCCCGCGCGAACTCGCACCGGGCGCCGACCAGCTCGAACTCCGGTTGCAGGCGGTCGCCGCGAACGGCGACAAGATCGTGCAGACGCTCACGTTCCATCGCGGCAGCTACGTGATCGACGTCGCCTACGACATCACCAACAACACGACAGCACCCATCGCGCCATTTGCCTATTACCAGCTGACGCGCGACACCAAGACGCAGGGCGTGCAAAGCGCGTATTCGATGGCCCCGGTTTCCTACACCGGGCCGGTCATCTACAACGAGACGGACAAGTTCAGGAAG
>CAYGYQ010000007.1:0-33742 GCA_964354035.1 uncultured Bordetella sp. | reverse complement strand
CGATTTCCAAGGCGCGCTTCGAATTCCGCTGGGATGACCAGTTCAACCTCGGCCTCGATCCGGACAAGGCGCGCGAGTTCCACGACGAGACGCTGCCGCAGTCAGGCGCCAAGCTCGCGCATTTCTGCTCGATGTGCGGCCCGCACTTCTGCTCGATGAAGATCACGCAGGACGTGCGCGAGTTTGCGGCGAAGCAGGGTGTTGCCGAGAAGGACGCGATCGCGAAGGGGATGGAAGTGAAGGCGGTGGAATTCGTGCAGAAAGGCGCCGAGATCTACTCGAAGGCGTAACGGCCTGAGGTCGCGCATTCCCTCTGCGGCATCGGCGAATCGCCGGCCGCGACCGATCTCGATTCCAGCCGCGGCCGGGATTGCGCGGCGATGGCGAGGACCAGATCACGTCCGACGACCGCAAAAAAACAGGGCTTGGCCAGCATTGCTACATGCCGTCCAAGCCCGGTCGTGCCCGACCTGTCTTCAGGCCCGCGCGCTAGTCATCATCGCCGCCATCGCCACCGCTCTTGCCGATTTCATGCGCCCTGCGGACGCCCTCTTCCTTGCCGGGTCCGTGGCAGCTGGCACACCGCTCCCGGACCGCCCCGCTGGTGATCTTGGCCTGGGTTGTCGTGAAGGAGGCGCCGCCGGTCCTGATCATGTGCGACTGCACCTCGGCCTTGTCGTGGCAGCCGGAGCAAGTCGCCGCGATCGGCGTGATCTTGACGTCATCGTTCGGGTTCACGTTGATCTGACGGAATTGTCCTGAATCCGTAACGCCGGTTTGCGGCTGTGCCACCTTGTACACGCTCCGGGTGTTCACCGTCGTGCCCAGCACCGTGGATTGGAGCGGAAGCTCGAACGTGCCCTTCCCGTTCGCGTCGACATGGCAGGTCGTGCAGTCCCTGAGCGGCTTGGGGAAGCGAACATCGCTGAAATCGTTGATCGTGCTCTGGAAGCCGATCACGACATACGGCTTCTCGCGGAACCCGCCCGCGTGAATCGAGTGAATCATCCTCTTGAAGTCGATCGACACCTCGGCGCCCGAGACCAGGGGGTCTGCCGGTGTTCC
Source organism: uncultured Bordetella sp. (assembly GCA_964354035.1). GTDB lineage: Bacteria > Pseudomonadota > Gammaproteobacteria > Burkholderiales > Casimicrobiaceae > CAIWHR01. The sequence continues at coordinate 32,677 of CAYGYQ010000007.1, read as the reverse complement.
GGCCGGGGTCGTCAGGGTCCGATAGGGAACGTCCGTGTTGTTGGCGTTGTGACACATCACGCACAGACCCAGATTCTCGTTCCGGTTGCCCCCGTGCAGGCTGAGGCGAGGAACGTCCGTGTCGCCATGCCGTTCGCCATCATGGCATCCTTTGCACTTGGCGATGTCCACGATCGGCCGGCGCGGGTCGTCGATCATTGCATGAAGCGGGTTGGCCGGCTGGAACGAAAAGCTCGCGACCGCGCTGGTCACCGGGATGTTGACATAAGCCCCGGCCGTCGGGCCGTCCGGGCACTTGGCCAGCCCGGCCACGGTATACCCGGTCACGCCGTTGCACACCGGGCGCCCCTCGATCGCAACCCGGCCGGTAGTCACGGGCTGGATGAACTTGACCGGCGTGATCGCGGCTTCCACCCGGTAGCGGTTCTCCAACGATGCGGCGCCCGGGCACTCGGCGGCGCTCGTGCAAAGCACCGCCTTGCCGGACGGACCTTGAAGACCCCGCACCTGCACCGGCATGGCCGCACCGGTGCCCAACGACTTCGTACTTACCTGCGTAAGGGCCTTGTTCACGCTTCCGGTATTGGTGAATTCTTTGGGATCCCACCCGATGTCGAAGTTGACGCTCGCACCGGTACTGGTGAACGGCAGGTCATTCTTGATATCCCATGTTGTGCCGTCCTTGGGATTGGTGACGGAGAAGATCACCCGCACAGTCCACGTTCCGGATCCAGGAGCTCCGGCCGTGACCACCACATTCTCGATGTTGTACTGGAAAAACGGGACCGCGCCCCATTCCAGATTCTGGCCATAAGCCGGCGGCAAGAAGGTGACCAGCAGCGCAAGCAGCGTCCCGCAGCCGGCCTTGCGCAATGTCTTCAGGGTCGTCTCCAGCATCGTATCTCTCCTTCGCATTGAACCATCGTTGCCAAAGTGCCGGGGTGTGGCGAAACAGGCGCGCTTTCCGATGCGGGAGAACGAACCCAAAGGCCACCATTACGATAGGGATTCTGGCGAGCCTTTCTGAAAGGAAGCTGAACGGGCGCGCGCAATCTCCGTGGCCGGCGCAGAATCGGCGACAATGGTCTATTCGCCCCTGGCAGCGTCGCGCCCTTCGACCGGATTCATGGCTCGCCCTATGCTGAAGCACCTGGATGGGCACCGGTGCCAGGCTGTCCTGGCTCTCGCCACGGCGCCTGACCTGCCGGTCGACCTCCGTCGGGTTTCCTGGCCGGCGGTCCCATCGAAACGATCCAGCTGATGGATACCTTTCTCCTGACGCACGAAGTGCCGGTGCGACTCGGCGCCTTCCTCGCCATCTTCGCGACGATGGCCGTGTGGGAGGTCCTCGCGCCCCGGCGGGCCCTGCACGAGCGCAAGACGCTCCGCTGGACGAACAACCTCGCGCTCACTGTACTGAACAGCGTACTGGTGCGGGCGATCCTGCCGGTGGTGGCGATCGGCGTCGCCGGCTTCGCCGCCGAGCGCGGCATGGGCGTGCTCAACATCGTCACCCTGCCGCATGCCTGGGCCATCGTGGTCTCGGTGCTGGCGCTCGACGCCGCGATCTATCTGCAGCACTTGATGTTCCACGCGGTGCCGCTGTTCTGGCGCCTGCACCGCGTCCACCATGCGGACGTCGACTTCGACGTGACCACCGGCGCCCGCTTTCATCCCATCGAGATCGCGCTGTCGATGCTGATCAAGTTCGCCGTGATTCTCCTGCTGGGCCCGCCGGCCGTGGCGGTGCTGATCTTCGAGGTCCTGCTCAACGCGACCTCGATGTTCAACCACGGCAACGTCCGCCTGCCGGTGCGCATCGACCGCGTGTTGCGCTGGCTGGTGGTGACGCCAGACATGCACCGCGTCCATCACTCGATCGATCCCCGCGAGACCAACAGCAACTTCGGGTTCAACGTGCCGTGGTGGGACCGTCTGTTCGGCACCTACCGGGCGCAGCCCCGGGCCGGGCACGACGCGATGACGATCGGCATCGAGCAGTTCCGCGAGCGGCGGGAGCTGTGGCTCGACCGGATGCTGCTGCAGCCGTTTCGCCCGGACAGCGGCGCCTACCCGATCGGGCGGCCGCATGCGCGCGACGATTGACGGGAAATATGCGCGACGCCACAACACGCGGCATGAGCCCGCCGGGCCGCCCCAAGGGCGAATACCGGAGCGCGCAGCGCGAAGGTACTCCAGTGAGCCCGCCGGCAGAGGCCAGCAACCGGTCCCGGGGCCCCGTCGATAAGCCATGGTTTGCGCGCCCGACCGGGGCTATCAACTGACGAGACGACCTGCTTGTATGCGTCGCGGCCCTGGTCGGCGCCGCTTCCGAGGTCAGCCCCGCTCCGAGGCGGGATCCGGCGCCTGCTCGCCGGTGGTTTCGACGCGCGGCGCCTCGCGCCATAGCATCGTGAAGCGGGTGAGCTCCTCGAGCCAGCGCAGGCGATCCAGGAGCGGCACCCGTGCATAAGCCCGCAGGCGTTCGTCGGAGATCGTGTAGTGGCAGTCGACTGTGCGCATCAATGATCCAGTCCAAGTTGCTTCAGGCGCCCGAGAGCCTCAATGTCGGCCAGGTCGATCGCCCGCCCAGCAGCACGCTTGAGCGCGATGAGATCGTCGATGCTCGCAATGGGGATCCTGAGCTCGCCGATCGCCTTCGCGATCGCGTTCACGGCCAGAGTCGCGAATGGGACGGCGGGGTCGATCAGGCAGTCGACGGTCGGCCCGGCCCCCTTGCCTGGTCGCAATCCGAACGCCACCATGTTCTTGTCCCGCCGCCATCGCCGCAAAGTCTCCGGATCGCGCGCTTCGTCAATCGTCACTGGCGCGACCGGAACAAGGCCGAGCTCTTCGAAGGCGTCGATCGCCGCCGCGACGTTCGATGCGTCGAGTGCGACCGCCAGATCCACGTCCATCGTCGCGCGCTCGACGCCGTGCAGGTTCAGCGCCAATCCGCCGACGACGACGTACCGCACGCGATGGCGTTCGAGCGCACGGAACAGGTCGAGGTAAAACATGGAGGCATTATCGCCCGGCGCATAGTGCTTCGGGCGAAATTGGCGCAATGGCGGCCCAGCTCTGGGTGCCGGCCATCATCCGCCCTCGCATCGGCACCGCCAGGACCCTGCCGCTCGAGCCGTTACACAGTTGCCGGGCCGGTCCGCTTGCGGCTCTTCGCGCTGGGCGCCGCTGGCAGCAGGCTGGTGTACTTCTGGTAGTGCTCGAACAGGATGGCGACGCGCTCGGCGTCGTGCTTGAAGCTCCTGCGGCCGTACGCGGCGTCCACCGCCGCGTCGAGCGCCTGATGCGCCTTCACCAGGTTCGGCGACATCGTCAGCGGGCTGTAGAGATCGGCCAAGGTATGACTCCAGTGATACCATGCTGCCCATGAAGGTCGCCATCTCGCTCCCGGATCCCGTGTTCCAGGCGGCTGAGCAACTTGCCAAGCGCCTGCAGAAGCCTCGCAGTCGTCTCTATGCGGAAGCCATCGCCGAGTATGTCGGAACTCACGGGTCGAATGCGGTTACCGAGCGGCTCAACGCCGTTTATGGGGTTGAGGCGTCCGCAGTCGATTTGGCCTTGGAGCGCGCCCAGTCCAAGTCCGTAAGCCATGAGGCGTGGTGAGATCTGGTGGGCTTCCCTGCCACCGGCGGCGGGGTCCGGCCCGGGGTTTCGCCGTCCTGTCGTCGTGGTGCAGTCGAATCCGTTCAACGAAAGCCGCATCGCCACCGTCGTCATCGCAGCGATCACGTCCGATCTCGCCTTGGCGGAGGCGCCTGGCAATGTGCGAATCGGCAAGAGTGAGTCCGGTCTCTCCAAGCCTTCCATCGTCAATGTATCTCAGGTTCTGACCATCGATCGTTCGTATCTCACCACACGGGTTCGCCTGCTTCCGGCCCAGACCATGAGCCGTGTCGACAGCGGGTTGCGGCTGGTGCTCGGGTTGTGATGACCCGGTCCACGCTCAAACTGCCGCCGCGCAGCGGTCCCGCGGGACCGGCGAAGCCACCGACATCGCGTCAGCGCCGTGCGCAGCACGGCCGTGCGCCATCGGTCGCGCTGGCGCCGGGGCACACGCTGGCCACGCCTCCCGCGCCAACGGATGCGCCGCCACGGCGCAAGAAGCCGGCCGCGGCGCGACGTGGCAAATCCGGGCCGGAAACCGCCCTGCGCCGCCCGCCTGCGTCAACGCGCGACGACGCGTCGCCCGCTACGCACGCCGCGACCCACGCCTCGCTGCCGCCGCTCGTCCCCGAGAACCCGCGGCTGTCCAAGCGCATGAGCGAGCTCGGCCTGTGCTCGCGGCGCGAGGCCGACGAGTGGATCGAGAACGGCTGGGTGAAGGTCGACGGCGCGGTGATGACCACACTCGGCACGCGCGTTGCGCCGAGCGCGCGCATCGAGATCGACGGCGCTGCGCACCGGCACCAGAGCGAGCAGGTGACGATTCTGCTCCACAAGCCGATCGGTTACGTGTCGGGCCAGGCCGAGGATGGCTACCAGCCGGCGAGCGTGCTGATTCGTCCGGAGAACCGCTGGCCCGAAGACCGCGCGCCGATCACCTTCAAGCCCAGTCAATTGCGCGGACTGGCGCCCGCCGGCCGGCTCGACATCGACTCCACCGGACTCATCGTGTTCACGCAGGACGGCCGCGTGGCGCGGCGGCTCATCGGCCGGGACTCGGAAGTGGAAAAGGAATATCTGGTGCGCGTCGAGGGCACGCTGTCGCCGGCCGGAATGAAACAACTGCAGCACGGTCTCGAGCTCGACGGCGTGCAATTGAAGCCCGCGCGGGTGTCGTGGCAGAACGAGCATCAGCTGCGGTTCGTGCTGCGCGAAGGCAGGAAGCGCCAGATCCGCCGCATGTGCGAGCTGGTCGGGCTCGCGGTGACCGGCCTCAAGCGTGTGCGCACCGGCAGCGTCGTGCTCGGGAAGCTGCCGGTCGGACAATGGCGCTATCTGCGCGCCGACGAGAAATTCTGACCGGGCGCACGCGCACAAAGGACATCCGATCGAATGACCCGGCCGCAGCGATTCCGCAACCACGGGATCGTTGGCGGCGACTCCTGGAGGTAGCGCAAATGGCCGACAGTCTCGCCGAATTGCAGGACGCCCTCGACACGTTCATCGAGGAGCGCAACTGGGCGCAGTTTCACGCCCCGAAAAACCTGGCGATGGGCGTGGCCATCGAGGCGGCGGAGATCATGGAGCATTTCCAGTGGTGCTCCGGCGACGAGTCGTACTCGCTGCCGAAGGAAAAGCGCGCCGAGGTGGCCAACGAGATCGGCGACGTCCTGCTGTACCTGCTCGGACTCGGCCGCACGCTGGACATCGACATCATCGCCGCCGCGCGGGACAAGCTCGTGCTCAATCGCGAAAAATACCCGATCGGGAAGGCGAAGGGGCGGGCGACCAAGTACGTCGATCTCGACTGATTGTGCCTCGACCCGACGGGGCCGAACGGCGCCGCCAGCGCCTGCCGTCCGGCCAAGGGACGATCCAGATCAAAGTTCTGGTCGGATTTCGGTGTCAGAATCGCGCCGGCCGGACAGGTCCGGATTAAATTCGGCGCAACCGCGCCCAGACAAGAGAGGCAGGCGATGAAGGTATTGGTGGCTGCAGTGATGGCATTATTGGCCGGCATCGGGTGGGCGGCGGACAACCCGCCCTCCCCGCATTCCGCATCCCCGAAGATCGACGCGGGCCAGCTGCACGCGGGCATTGCCAAGGCGGCCGACGTGGGGGACGTGAAAGTGCCCAAGGCGACCGGGCCGGATGCGCGGACCGTCGCGGAAATCGTCGAGAAGAAGACGGCTCTCAACAACAAGTCCGTCCTCGTTCGCGGCAAGGTCGTCAAGTACACGCCGGGCGTGATGGGCAAGAACTGGATCCATCTGCAGGACGGCTCGGGTTCGCCGAAGGACGGCACGAACGACGTGCTGGTCACGACCAAGGACGAGACGAAGATCGGCGCCGTCGTGGTGGCGCGCGGGACCGTGCGCACCGACGTCGATCTCGGGTCGGGCTATTTCTACAAGGTGCTTGTGGACGAGGCCAAGCTGCAGAAATAGCGACCGTGCACACCCCGGCTGCGGCTGCCGGGGGTGAAGTGCGTCGACGCGGGACACCGTCAGCCGCGATCGATGGCGGCGGGTGGCGCCTCCCCGAGTATCCGCAGCGCGGCGTGCGCCGCGCCGAAGCCGTTGTCGATGTTGACGACGGCAAGTCCCGAGGCGCAGCTCGCGAGCGCCGCGTGCAGTGCCGTGCGGCCGCCCTCGGCGACGCCGTAGCCCACCGACGTCGGCACCGCGATCACCGCGCACGGCACCAGGCCCGCGAGCACGCTGAAAAGCGCGCCCTCCATGCCCGCCACGGCGATCACCACGCGATGCCTCCGGATATCGTCGAGGCGCTCCATCAGCCGCCACAGTCCGGCGACGCCCACGTCGGCGAGCAGCGTCGCGGCTTCGCCCGCGAACGCGAGCGTGCGCTCGGCTTCGCGCGCGACGGGCAGATCCGAGGTGCCGCCGCAGACGATCGCGACCCGGCCGGCGCCGCGCGCCGCCGGCAGCCCGCCGAGGATCGCGGTGCGTGTGCCGGCGTCGTAGTCGAGCGCGCTGCGCATCGGCGCCGAGAGCCGGCGGAACTTGCGCGGGCCGAGGCGGGTGAGCAGCAGCCGCTGCCCCAGTTCGGCCGCGTGCGCGAGAATCGCGTCGATCTGCGCCGCGGACTTCGGGTCGCACAGCACCGCTTCGCTCGTTCCGGTGCGTTCGGCGCGCTGCCAGTCCACACGAAACTCAGTCATCGGCGAGCCGGCGCACGAATGCCGCACCACGCACATAGGGGCGCAGGCCCGCAAACTCGCGGCCGTCGCGGCGGCACGCATCGGCGCCGATGTCGCGGGCGACTTCGCCCGCCATGGCGTCGTGCGCCCCCGCGAGCTCGATCACGATGCCCGCCTGCGTCACCCGGCAGCGCAGCACCGCCTCGCGCCCGAGGCGCGCCGCGAGGCGGGCCTCAACGGCATCGATGAACGCAAGGTCCTCGGGCGCGATGGCGATTCCCGTTTCCACGCGACTCGCCAGGCACGGTTGCGCGGGCAGTCGCTCGAGATCATCGAGCGCGAGACTCGCGGCCAGCGCGTAGACACCTGCCTTGTCGATGCCCGCCTCGACATACGGATGTACGACATCGTGCTCGCCGGCGGCCCGCAACCCGGGCCGGAAGTCGTCGAGATCATCGCGGTTGGTGCCGGAGGCGATCGGGTCCGGTGTGGCCTCGCGGATGCGCGCATACAGGTTCGTCTTGCAGTAGTAGCAGCGGTCGACCGGATTGGCGCGATAGCGAACATCGCGCTGTTCACCAGCGTCGAGCAGCACCAGCGGCCAGCCATGGCGCTCGGCGTGAGCCTCCACTCGCCCGCGTGCTGCCGCCGGCACCGCCGGCCCGGTCGCGTGATACATCGTGGCGCGGGTGCGCGAGAATCGCCACGCGACGTGCGCGAGCGTCATCGAGTCGACCCCGCCGGAAATGGCGAGCGCGAGCCGGTCGTGGCGATCGAGGCTGGCGACGAGCCGTGCCAGAACCTCGCTGACGGGAAGCGGCGCGTTCATCAGGCCTCCCTCGGGGGGCGGCGCACATCGTCGAGAAGCGCGGCCAAGGCCGCGCCTACGAAAAGCGCGCGGGCTCGTGGGCGCGGGCTTGCCCGCGCTCGGGAGTCTCGCGTTGCCTCGCTGGGCGAAACGTCGGGGCTCATTTTTCGGCATCCTTCAGCACGTGCTGCTCGGCGATCGCGCGCGCGCGCCGGCGCTCGCCGAGCCCAGGCGTCGCGGCGACGTCGTCGTGTGCGGCCTTCGCCGTGCGCTCGCCCCCGGGACGCACGGCGATCTTGGCGCTGACCGTGGCGCCGTCGACCGTCGCGATGAGCTCGGTCCGGCGCAGCACGCGCCGGCGCTCCTCGCGCCAGCGCAGTCCCAGCGTCGACGTTTCGGTGAAGCAGGCCCGCGCGATCGCGTCGGCCGCGTGCGGCTGCACCAGCAGCCGGAAATCGGCGAGCTGCCGTCCCTTCTTGCCCTGCCGCGTGCCCACCGACACGTCGACCACGCCAGGTTCCGTGCGCAGGCGATCGGCCGCCACGGCGATCTCCTCGCCCGTCATGTCGTCGACGTCGAATTCGAGCACGGTCACCACGTCGGCATCGATATCGGAAACGGCGCCGCGCTCCAGCACCAGCACACGCAGGATGTTCGGCAACCCCGGCAGCGCGCGCGTGCCCGCGCCGCTGCCGATGCTCAGCAGGCGGCCCGCGTCGCGGCATGCGCCGCACTGTGCCGCAGGCACGAGATGGCGCAGGATCGCGGCGCCGGTCGGGGTCACCCGCTCGCCGCCGATGCCGTCGTCGTGCCACGGATAGCCGGTCAACAACAGACTCGTGGCAGGTGCCGGCACGGGCAACAGTCCATGCGCCGCGCGCACGGTGCCCCCGCCCAGCGGAAGCGCCGACGCGGTCCAGCGCGCGCCGTCGAGCTGCGCCGCGATGCATCCGGCCGCGACCACGTCCAGCAGCGAGTCCCAATCCGCGAGCTCGTGGAAATGCACTTCGTCGACGGGGATGCCATGCACGCGAGCCTCGGCATCGCCGAGGAGCGCCAGCAGCGCCAAGGCATGCTCGCGCGTCGGTGGGGCAAGCGGTGCCTCGGCAAGCCTGCGGCGCAGCAGCGTGTACGCGGTGCCTGCATGTTCATGTTCATGTGCATCCACCACTCCCGTAGCCGCGCCCGTGCCGCGAACCGGCGCAAAACGGTAGGGAGTCTGGCTGGATTCGCGCGCGAGACCGAAGCGTTGCGCGCGCAACCCACCGTTCGACGCTTCGACGAATTCCGGCGCCGACTCGCCGGCGGATCGCACCGCCGCCAGTTCGGCCAGCACGGGCGCCTTGAGCCCGGGCAGCGCATCGACCATCGCCGCGACGAACATGTCGCCGGCCAGGCCGCCGACGAGATCGAGGTGAATCGCGAGCGAGGCGGGTGGGGGCAACACGGCCTCGTCAGCCGACGACGGGAACGACATACGGCCCTTCGGGGACAACGGCGATGGCCGGGTCGCCCGCACGCGCGACCGCGGCGGCAAGCGCGGCATCGATCGAGGCGATCGTCTCGACCCCGGTCAAGCTCCGCTCTTCGTCGTCGAGCCCGGTCGTATAGAGCTGCACATGCCCGGCGCGCATCGATTTGAGCTGCATCTCGGTCTGCCATTCGTCGACGTCGGCGAGGCTCTTCGCGAGCAGCGTCTGCAGGAACGCGTCCGGACCGAGGACGCGCAGCCGCGCTTGCGCCGCGCGGAATTCGGGCGAGCCGAAGCCCTCGGAGCAGGCCGAGGCGACGATCAGCGTCCCGCCCGGCTCCAGGATGTCGAGCGGGGTCACCATGCCCTTCACGGTCTGGTAGTAGGTCTTGTCGAGCGGATGTCCGGCGGCGGAGGTCACGATCGTCGAAAAGCGCCGGCCGACCGGCACGCACGTGCTCTCGGCGACGAATGCCACCGCCGCGAGGTGGCTCGCGATGACCTCGCCGAAATTGACGTGGACGAGGTCGCGGTCCTCGTCGATCACCGTGTTGAGGGCGTAGACGTCGCCCAGCATCCGCACGATCTCGAGCTGCTCCTCGTGCAGCGGGTTGCCCGCGAGGTTGCACTGGATCGCCGCCGGGTCCTCCATGAAGCGCGCGCTGTGAAACGTACGGATGGTGTCCTCGTGCGCGACGCCCGGCGCGATGACCTTTCTCCCGCCCGAGTAGCCCGCCATGAAGTGCGGCTCGACCAGACCGGTGGCGATGCGCACCTCGGCCTCGACGAAGCGGCGGTCGAGCTTCACCGGCGTGCGCCGCCCGGAGGTCACGCCGAGATCCACGTGCGCCGCGGCGTCCCGCGCGAAGTGATTCTCCACCTTGACCGTGTCGAGAACCCAGGGGTCGCCGACGACTTCGGCGAGCTCCGCGCCCTCGTTCGGCCGATGCAGGCCGGTCGCCACCAGCACGGTGATGCCCTCCCGGGGCATCCCGGCGGCGAGCATGCCCTCGATCAACGGTCGCAGGAACAGGTGGTTGGGGACGGGCCGGGTGATGTCGCAGATCAGGATGCACGCACTCTTGCGGCCCCGCACCACCGAGCTGTATGCAGGCGCTTCGACCGGATGCGCCAGCGCGTCGCGCACGGCGGCCTTCGGATCGGACAGCTTCGCCAGCGGCCGCTTGCCGATCACCGTGGCCCGCGCGCCCTGCGGCAGCCGGATCTGCATTCCCGTCTTGCCGTAGAGGATATCCACCGCTTCCCCGGTCGCCGTCATGTCCGTTGCTCCCCCGCGCATCCAGCCGTCGCCCAGCACCATAGAACCACGGTCCGGCACTAGCGTACCGCTTTGCCGCCGCAGAAGGTAGCATAGCCACCATGACCGGCTCCGGATTCACCGACCGCTTCCTCAGCGCAGATGAGACGCGCGAGATCGTCCGCGCCGGTCTCGAGTCGCTGCCGCTCGCGGGCAAGCGCGTGCTGTTCATCATTCCGGACGGCACGCGCACGATGCCGATGCCGCAGCTCTTCGGCCTGTTCCAGGAAATGCTGGGGGGCAAGGCCGCGGCGCTCGACTTCCTGGTGGCGCTCGGCACCCACCAACCGATGGACGACGCGGCACTCTCGCGACTCGTCGGCACCCCCGTCGTCGCCGGCCGCACCGGAAACTCGCGCATCTTCAACCACGAATGGGCCGATCCGGCGACCTTCGCCACGATCGGCGAAATTCCGGCCGCCGAGATCGCGCAACTCTCCGGCGGTCGGCTCGAGCAGCCCGTCACGGTGTCCCTCAACCGGCTCATCTTCGATTACGACCAGATCATCATCTGCGGCCCCGTCTTCCCGCACGAGGTCGTCGGCTTCTCGGGCGGCAACAAGTATTTCTTCCCGGGCATCGCCGGCGCCGAGGTGATCAATTTCACGCACTGGCTGGGTGCCCTCATCACCAATTTCGAGATCATCGGCGCCGGCTACACGCCGGTGCGCGCCGTGATCGACCGCGCGGCGTCGATGGTGACGGTGCCCACCGCGTGCTTCGCGCTCGTCGTCACGCCCGCGGGCATGGCCGGCCTCTACTTCGGCTCGGCGCGCGAAGCCTGGGAGAAGGCGTCCGCGCTGTCGGCCAAGCGGCACATCGTCTGGCTCGATGCGCCCGTGCGCCAGGTGCTGTCGGTGATGCCGCCGATGTATGCCGACATCTGGACCGCGGGCAAGGGCATGTACAAGATCGAGCCCGTCGTCGCCGACGGCGGCGAGGTAATCATCTACGCACCGCACATCAACGAGGTGAGCTTCACCCACGGGCACGTGATCGAGGAAGTCGGCTACCACTGCCGCGACTATTTCCTCGCCCAGCCCGAGCGCTTCGCGGGTTACCCGGGCGGCGTGCTGGCGCACTCGACGCACGTCAAGGGCCAGGGTCGCTACGACGCTGCAACGGGCATCGAGACGCCGCGCGTGACGGTGACACTCGCCACGGGGATCTCGCCCGAGCGCTGCCGGCGGATCAATCTCGACTATCGGGACCCGGCGTCGATCGACGTCGCGGCCTTCGGTGGACGCGACGGAGTGCTGGTCGTTGCGCGCGCAGGTGAAATGCTCTATCGGCTCAAGCACTGACCGGGACTCGGCCGTTCGGGGCGACTGGCTCCGGCGGGCCCGCCCCCTGCGGCAAACCGACAACTGCGCCGGGATAGAGCCCATCGAGCAGCCCCCGCGCAATATTCGCCACTGTTTCCCGCAACCGGGCTTCGATGACGCCGCTCTCGCCGTCCGTTGTTCGCAGCGCCCAGATCGCCGCCAGCGGTTCCTGCTGCGCGGCAACCGCGTTTGATGCGCAGTCGCGCCAAAACAGCGGATATTCGCTCTCCTGCCATTCACCGCGACCGCGGCCGTGGTGTGCCACCGCCAAGTAACGTACGAGCGCTGATACGACGAGCCGATCGAGGAAGGCGTTGTCCCAGCGCACGATGGCTTCGGTTGTGCCGCGCGCAACGTTGACGCCGCGGGCGACCCCGGCACCGCCGAGCGCGCCTAGCACTGCGCCCGCGATCAGGCCGGCGCCCAGCGTCAATCCCCCGGTTGCCAGATCGGCGGCGAGGCCACTCAAGGCGCCGGTGACGACCCCGCCCATCACCGCGGCCTTGCTCTCGTCCAACGGAGCGTCGGTACGGACATCGCTCGCGAGACGCGCCTGCACCTCGTTGGCGGCGCGGCCTTCGAGCGCATGGATCGCGATCAGCTGGTCGGTGCTCGCCCGCAAATCGGCGTCGAGTCGTACACTCATTTCGGCGATGGCCCGGTGCTCAGCGCTCGCGCCACCGGATCGCGCGAGCCCGAGCGACTTGCGCAACTTGGTCACCAGCCGGTCGGCCGGCAACGCCACGTGATCGCAGGCGGCGCGAGCGATGGGCTTGGCGAGCGCGGCCACGGAATCGGCGAACTGTGCCATGCGGCGCGCCTTCCACGCGTCGACGAGGCGATCGAATGCGGGTCGCTTCGCTTCGGATAGCGCCCGCGCCACGGCGCCGAACAGCGTGAACTCCTGCACCCAACAGCGGGCGAAGGCGTCAAACGTCAGAAGTTCGCGCACCTGCGCCCACTTGGCGAGTGCATGACGCCAACGCGCATCGTCGGCGAGCTCTTCGGTGCGCGCTCGCGGCGGGCCGGTCTGATTGAGCAGCACGATTACGGGTTTGCCGACCCATTCCAGCACCGCGAGCTCTGGTGCGAGGTAGCCGGCGTCGCTCGGCTCCTCCGCCGCGTTGACCAGATACAGCACGACGTCTGCCTGGTCGCGCACATTGAAGACGGCCTTCTGCGTCAGCCAGAACGGACGGTCGCGAAAGCGATCCCAGACTTGCGACAGGAACCAGCCGACGGGATTACCCTGCTGCCGCAGCCGCCGCACGAGGCGCGCACTGTCGCCGAAGCCGGGAGTGTCCCAGAGGACCAAGGTATCGCCGTCCTCCGTTGCGAGCAGCGTATAGGAGGCGGCCTCGCTCGTGACGTGCGGGGCATCGCGGACTTCGCCGACATCGCGCGACAGCAAAGTCCGCGCGAGAGTGGTCTTGCCCGCATTGGTGTGCGAGATCAGCGATAGCGCGATCGACGTGCTGTCGGTCACGAGCGAGCCGGCGCTGCGGGTTCGATGGTGCCCTGCGCCGCGAGCGCGGCGTCAATCGCCGACTCCGCCAGCGCAAGATCCGGCGCCGTCAGATCCACGAAGATCGGAGCGGCGCGCTGCGCGGCCAGCAACTCGCTCCAGATGCCGCGGCGTTGCGCGAGGCGCCGGTCGTCGCGCGGCCAGCGCGCGCGAAACGCGGACTCGTCGATCAGGATCAGTAGTGATTGCGCGGGCCCGACTTCCTTCGCCACTCGGACGAAAGCGCCGTGCGCGGCGGGCTCCGGCGTCGCGCTGAGATTGAACAGGACTATGACCGGACTCTGACGATCGTTCGGTGCACGCTTGGCAAGCGTGTCCTCGTCGCCGTAGGCTACCGGCGATTCCATCATCAGCGCAGCGCTGCCGCCGAAGGCCCGGGCGACGATCGTTTCCAGTCCGGCGAGCGCCGCCGGTGGTACGGCATAGCTGTACGGAATGACGCGTACTCGTACCGGGCCGCCGCGGAAACCGCGCAGTAGCCGCTGGTAGTAAGCCTCGCCAAGCGGAATTGCAACGCGCGTTGCACGATGCCGTTCGATGATGCCCGTCATGAGGCCCAGCACAAGACGCGGGATAACCACGATCGCAACGACGCTCGCGGCGAGCAGGTGCAGCCACGGAGCGGCGTTCTCGCTTCCGGGAGCGCGGATCGCTTCCAGCTGCGCCACGCCCGGCATCGCAACGCCACTAAGTACCGACCCCGGTTCGAGCAGCAGGGCCAGCAGCCGGTGAACGCTGGTCGCATCCAGAAACGTGCTTGCCCACGTCGCGCGGTACTCGAAAGCCAGTCCTCGGACATACAACCCCGCAATCACGCCGAGTGCCAGCGCGGCGGCGGCGAAGTGCAGGATGCGCGCAGCCCGAATCGTGTACAACGGCGCGGCAAGCCTCAGCCAATCAACAGTCAGGGTGCCAAGGCTTGCGCCGATGATCTGCCTGGCATCCCCATGCCCGCTGCCTCTCCAGCGACGGCCCCCGCCCGTTCTGCTGGCAAGGCTCATCACCAGTCTGCGTAGCGGTCCGGGGTTGGTGTCCTCTCCATAATGGATGACGAGGCCGCCGACGAGGACCGCATAAGCGAGGAGATTCCAAAGGAGCAGCGCAAAGACCGGCGGTGCGAGCAGATTGATGCGATGGGTGCCGCCGATCCGGTCGACAATCACGCCAAGCACGAACGCGCCGCCGATGATGGTCCACGCGACCCACGGCCGCCAACGCAGGGCGCGTGCTGCACGCGGCAACGCTTTGGCATGTTCGCTGATCCGCTCAAGGGCGAGGCGTGCGCGGCGGGCGAGGAAGGTCGCGGAATCCGCCTGTTCGCCCACCACCTCGGCGGCCGCGCGGCTTGCCCAGGCCCGATCGGCCTCCGTCCAGACCACCTTCGCCGGGTCGCACAGCTCGAGAGCACGAACGGCGGAAATCTCAAGGGCGGCAACTTCGTCCATCGTGATCGCGAATTCTACGCGGGTACGACGGGCCGATCGACCAACCTGCGCCTGGACCCTGCGAGTGCGCGGGGCGTTGCCTCACCGCCTGGCGGGCACCCGGTACAGCAACAGCACCGTGCGCGTCGTGCCGGAGATCGGAATCTTCTCCGGCGTGTCGAACCTGACCACGTTCACGGGCTCCCACGACGGAAGCGGATAATCGTGCGACACGACGCGCGTTCCCGGTTTCAATTCCTTGCCGAGCTTTGCCTCGACGTCTTTCATCATGGTCGGGAGGAGATAAAGCGTGACCACCGTGGCCCGCGCGATATCCGCGAGGAACAAATCGCCCGCGACGAAGGACACTTGACTGGCGACCCCCGCTTTCTGCGCGCGGTCGGTTGCGAGCTTCACCAGATCGCCGTCGATTTCGACACCCATGCCGCCGCGCGCGTTGAAGTTGGCTACCGCGGCGATCACCAGCCGTCCGTCGCCTGAGCCGAGGTCGATCACGTAATCGTTCGGGCCGACCTCGGCCAGCGTCAGCATGCGGTCTACGATTGCGGTCGGCGTGGGTACGTACGGCGCGCCGGCAACGGCAGGCGTCTGACCTGCCGCCGGCACCGCCTTGACGAGCAGGCAAACAGTGAGGGCCAGCAAACATCCGATATTGCGCATGGTGGTTTTTCCGCAATTCACGAAGCTCGTACCCGGGCACCGGCTCGCTTCTTCGGCAACTTCGTCTTGGTAGCGCTCGCCGCGGCCTTGGCGCGCGCGGCAAGCGCCAGCCTGCGCACCCGCCGGATGTCCGCATCGGAGAACGGCCCGTTGACGCCGGAAATGGCTGCGAGCTTCATGCCGTGTTTCCGGCCGAGACGGTAGATCTCCCGCACCTTTTCCCATTCAATGTTGCGGCCGACGGTGAAGTTGTCGAATCGCCCCTCCAGCGCGAGGACGATCGTTTCCGCCAGGCACGCATAGGCGACGTTCTTCGGCAGCCCGATGTTCTTCATCGACACCTGCCCGGGCAGCAGGATCTCGCCGGATTCGATCACCAGCACATCCGGGCGCTTGGCCACTTCCTCGGGCGGCAGATCGAGCGGGCGGGCGACATCGGTGATCACGCACCCGGGCTTGACCCGCATGATGTCGAGGATCTTCTTGCCCGCGCCCGAGGTCGCGGTCACGATCATGTCCATGTCATCGATGTCCTTGTCGGCGCGCGCGGACAGGAACAGCTTCGCGTCGGGTGTCTCCTTCAGGATCGACCCCTTGAGCGAGAGCAGCTTCGCGGTTTCGGGGGACACCAGGTAGACCTCCTCGGCGACCATTGCGAGCAGTCGGGCGCACACCGAGCCTATGGCTCCGGTGGCGCCCACCACCATCGCCTTGAAGCGCACTTTCTGTCCGCGCATCGGCGTGGGCACCAGACCCAGGCGCAGCACGGCATCGTGCGCGGCCCACAGCGCCCCGGAAGCGCTGTAACTGTTGCCGGTGGTGATGGGCAGCGGCGCGCGCTTGGACACCGTGAGTCCCGCATCGCCGACCACCTTGGTGAAGGCGCCGAGGCCCATGATCTGCGCACCGAGGCTCTTGGCGATCCCGGCGGCATCCAGCAGCCGGCGGTAGGTGAACTCGGGGCTGTGGCTCATGATTTCATGGGGCGTTCCGCCCACGGAGATCAACCAGCCTTCGGTTTCCACGCCGGTGGGCGATTTGATGCCCGTCACCTTCGAATAGACGAAAGGAGGCGTGTAGGCCATCACCTTCTCCAGCGTGTCCATGAAGATGGGCGGGGACACGCGGGAGAGCAATTCGATGGGCTTGATGTTCTTGAAATACTCCTGCGACAGCGGATGGATGACGAAGGCGAACCGGTTCACCCGCTTGAAGCCGTTGGGATAGATGATGCGCGGCTCCAGCTCGAGGCTGGTGATGATCTCCAGATAGTCGTCCTCGAGGATGTCGTCCCCCGCTTTTTCCGTAGCAGCGATGATCATCGCGTCCAGGAGACTGGGACTCAGCACATGGTCGAACAGCTCGGGGGCGCCGTCGACGACCATGTTGACGCCCTTCTTCTTGAATTGCGCGATGCGCCCGTCGTTGACGGTCGATGTAACAATCGTCTTGCCGGCGAGCTCCTCGGCGCCGAAGCCGTCCAGCTCGTGCACGGGGGCGACGATGACCGTCGCATCCCGCATCGCCTGGCGCAGCATGAACTTCGTCCACGCCTTGACCGGCGCCGAGGACATCAGGCCGTCGGGGGCCCAGTCCAGCACGTAATGCGCGCCGCTGGTGTAGAGCTCCAGCGCATCGAGCGAAGTCAGCATTTTGGGCACACCGAGCTGCAGCAGCGCATCGGCGAACTCCAGATTCTGCGTGTACTCGGCCATGGCCGCCGCCAGCTTGTAGTTGGTCCTTCCCGAAAAGAACAGCACGCGGGCGTTGTTGAAATAATCGCCCAGCTTGATCTGGACGTGGCGCAGCGCCCACTCCTGCAGGATGTCGTTCAACCGTCCGCCGGTGGTCAAGGGAACGCGCGTGACCGCGTCCTTCATCCGCGTGCTGTCTTTTTCGACATAACGCCGCGAGCCGACGGCGTAGCTGTCTTTGACGACACCCAGGCCGATCGCGTCGGCATGCTGCTGCCAGTGCTTCAGCAGCTTCACGGCCTTCGCGGTGCTGCCGTTCGTGCCCAGCCGCCGGACGTCGAGCTTCTGCCTGAGGAAACGGGCGTTGAACGCGAAGTCCTGATCTTCCGCGCCCAGGCTGACACCGATCACTGTCTTCATTCCATCCCCACGCCAAGCACGATGCCGACGACGCTAGTGTACGGGGGCGCTCCGGTCTGCGCGCCACCGCGTATCTGTTCGAGATCAAACAGTTGGCGAATGTTCCCGGCGCAGCTCTGGTCCGGCCGGCCCGATTGGTGCAATCTTCCGGATATGAAATTCGAGAAATGGGAATGATGATGATCGAGATGCCGAGCATCGTGGGTGACGTGGTGCGTTCCGTCGGGCTGTCGACGGCGATGAAAGCGGCGGGTGTGGTGACGGGGCTGTTGCCGATCCCGCAGCCGATGCTGCTGGTCGGACCGGGGGCCAGTGGCCGTCTGGGGCAGGCGCTCTGCGGCTTCGGGCACAGCAAGATCCTGATCGTGACCGACCGCACCATTGCGCAAATGGGCCTGCTGCAGGGCCTGACCAAGGCATTGACCAAGGGCGGCACCGCATACGTCGTCTTCGATGCGATCACGCCGGACGCGCCGATTCCGTTGATCGAAATGGGCATAGCGTTCTACGGGAAGCACCGCTGCGACGCCATCGTGGCCTTCGGGGGCGGCTCCCCGATGGACGCGGCGAAGGCGATCGCGCTGGCCGTCGCCAACAAGAAGCACCCTAGCAAGCTGGTCGGGTATTTCAAGGGCCTGCGCGCGCCGGTGCCGATTTACGCGGTGCCGACCACCGCGGGGACCGGCTCCGAAGTCACGGTAGCCGCGGTGGTCTCCGACCCCGCAACCAACCGGAAGCTGGTCATCGCCGACACGCGCCTCGTGCCGACGATGGCGGCGCTCGATCCCGTGTTGATGACCGGCCTGCCGCGCCACGTCACGGCCGCCACCGGCATGGACGCACTGACCCACGCGATCGAAGCCTTCGTCGGCCAGTGGTCGACCGACTTTACGGATCGCATGGCGCTCGCGGCCGTGAGCATGATCTACGAGAACCTGCGCATCGCGCACAGGAACGGCAAGAGCCTCGCGGCACGCGAGCAGATGGCGTTGGCGGCGACCTACGCGGGACTGGCGTTCACGCGGGCCAACGTCGGGTATGTCCACGCCATCGCGCACCAGCTGGGCGGCAAATACCACACGCCCCACGGTCTCGCCAACGCGATCATGCTGCCGCAGGTGCTGGCGTTCCTGAGCCCGTCGATCACCAAAAAGCTGGCCGTCCTGGCGGTGCGCGCCAAGGTCGGCAAGGCAGGAGAGCGGCCGGCGGTGCTGGCGAAGAAGTTCCTGGCCTCGGTCGAAGCGCTGAATCGCGACCTGGGGATTCCGCGGCATCTGGAGGCGCTGCGCGAGGCGGACATTCCCGAGCTGGCCAAGGCCGCCTGCTGGGAGGCGGACACCAACTATCCGGTGCCGCGTTACATGTCGCCGGAAACCTGCGCGGAGCTGATCCGCAAAATCCTGCCCAAGTCGGCGCCGCGAAGAAAGCGGTAAGCCTCGCTTCCCGTTGTCGCCCGCTTCGAGACTGCGCTCGCTGTCGTGACGTCAGTGCGGCCGTGACGTCAGCGCGCGGCCACCGGCAGGAGCCGGCGCGTCTCGCCGATCTTCAGCACGTCGAACTGATCCGGCGCGAGTCCGCGCTCCTGCCGCTGCCGGGCAAGCACGATCGGCGGCTCGTCCAGCGGCTCGTCGGCGAGCGACTCGAACGTGCCCCAGTGCATGCCGATCGCGCGCCCCGCCCTGAGGTCGGCGCGAATCTGCACGGCTTCGGGAACGTCGACATGCATCACCTTCATGAACCAGCGCGGCGCGTACGACCCGATCGGAATGAAGGCCATGTCGAACGGACCGAGACGCTCGCCGATGTCGCGGAAGTCCTTCGAGTAGCCGGTGTCGCCGGTGTGGATGAGCCGCAG
This sequence comes from uncultured Bordetella sp., assembly GCA_964354035.1. Taxonomy (GTDB): domain Bacteria; phylum Pseudomonadota; class Gammaproteobacteria; order Burkholderiales; family Casimicrobiaceae; genus CAIWHR01. The sequence continues at coordinate 13,369 of CAYGYQ010000007.1, read as the reverse complement.
CCCTTCGCCTTCGACGACCCAGCCGCCCCAGAGTGTCTGGTTGGCGTCGTCGAGCCGGCGCTTGCTCCAGTGCTGCACCGGCACGAAGGTCACGCGCAGTTCGCCCTCGGTCGTCTGCTGCCACCAGTCGTATTCGTCGACACGCGTGATGCCGAGGGTGGCGAACCAGGCCTTCAGCCCCAGCGGCACGAGAAAGCGCGGGCTGCCCTGCGGCATCGCGGCAAGCCGCGTCACCGACTCGAGGTCGAGGTGATCGTAGTGGTTGTGCGAGATCAGCACGACGTCGATCTTCGGCAGCTCCGGAATGTCGATCGGCAGCGGCACGATGCGTCTCGGCCCCGCGAAACCCACCGGGGAGGCGCGCTCGGAGAAGATGGGATCGAACAGGATGTTCTTGCCGGCAAGACGGACGAGCATCGTCGCGTGCCCGACCCACGTCACCGACGGGTTGGCATCGGGGCCGCCGAGCGCAACCGGATCCGTCCTGACCGCGGGCAGGTTCCAGCCGCCCGGCGGCGGCTTCGGCAGCCCGTCACGCATGCGCTCCCACTGCCAGGACCAGAAGCTCTCCTTCTCGGGGTGCGGGTAGTTGTTGGCAAAGCCGTCCGGTCCCTTGGGCGCGGGCTGCGCCGAAGCGAGGCTCGCGCCGGCGGCAAGGAAGAACAAGGCGCAAGAACGAAAGAGGCGCATCGGTCCGAGGTAGGGTAGATTCCGCGGTGAGACGCACTCTAGCCGAGAATCGCTCCCGATGGATGAAAGCCTCGACCGTGCCCGCGCGCTTCTGCTGGGTGCCAAACGCGTCGCCGTCCTGACCGGCGCCGGCATTTCCGCCGAATCGGGCATCCCCACGTTTCGCGATGCGATGAGCGCCGCCGGGCCGCCCCAAGGCGCTTGCCCCCCTGGGGGGGAGCGTCGCGAAGCGACGATCGGGGGGGATCACACCGCTGGATTGTGGTCGCAGTTCCGCCCTGAGGACCTCGCGACCCCCGAGGCGTTTGCGGCGAACCCGAAGACGGTGTGGGAGTGGTACGCGTGGCGACGCGAGCGGGTGGCGAAAGTCGCGCCCAACGCGGGCCACACGGCCCTGGTGGCGCTCGAGCAACGCATCCCCCACTTCACGCTCATCACCCAGAATGTCGACGGGCTGCACGCGCGAGCCGGCAGCCGCAACGTGATCGAGCTGCACGGCAACATCATGGTCGACCGGTGTTTCGCGGAAGGGTGCGTCCTGACGCCGGCGGACGAGATTCCCGGAGCGCCGCCGCGGTGCGCGCGATGCGGCGCGCCCGTGCGCCCAGGCGTCGTGTGGTTCGGTGAAGCGCTGCCGCCGCAGGCGCTCGGCGACGCGCTTGCCGCGACGCGGCGCTGCGACGTGTTCCTTTCGATCGGCACGTCGAACGTCGTCGAGCCGGCAGCATCGCTGCCCTTCGCCGCGCTCGACGCCGGCGCCGCGGTGATCGAGGTAAACCCGGAGCGCACGGCGCTTTCGGCGCGCGCGACGATCGTGCTCGCGGGCCCCGCGGGCGAGGTGCTGCCGCGGCTGGTGGGTTAGACGCTACGCGCACCCGGGCCGGACGGCGACATCCGCCCGGCGGACGGGGCCGCCGCACCCCGGCTCACGCCGCCATGCTCACGCGTACGGGTATCCGATGCCTGCCCCTTTTTCCATTGAACGCATCGAACCGCCCGGGAAGCTGCGCATCGCATTGGCGGCAGCGTCCGTCCGGGGTGAGCGCGTAGTCCAGGATCTCGTGCCAGTCGCGGACGATGACGGGCCTGGCGCACCCGGGGCAGAACGTCGTCCCGCCGGTGCGGTCGTGCACGTTGCCCGTGTAGACGTAACGGATCCCCGCCTTGAGCGCGATGGCGCGCGCCCGCGTCAGCGTTGCCGACGGTGTGTGCGTCAGATCCGTCATCTTGTAGTCGGGATGGAACGCAGTGAAGTGCAGCGGCACGTCGGGGCCGAGCTCACGGACGATCCAGGCGCACATCGCTGTGATCTCGGCGTCCGAATCGTTCTTGCCCGGAATCAACAGCGTCGTGATCTCGAACCAGACGTCGGTCTCGCGCTTCAGATAGACGAGCGTGTCGAGCACCGGCTGCAGATGCGCGCCGCAGAGCTTCACGTAGAACTCGTCGGTGAAGGCCTTGAGGTCGACGTTGGCGGCGTCCATCTTGGCAAAGAACTCGCGCCGCGCGTCCACGCCGATGTAGCCGGCCGTCACCGCCACCGTCTTGATCCCCAGCGCGTGGCACGCATCGGCGGCGTCCATCGCGTACTCGGCGAAGATGACCGGATCGTTGTACGTGAACGCGACGCTGCGGCAATCCATTTTCGCCGCCGTCACGGCGATCGCTTCCGGCGACGCCGCGTCCATCAGCGTGTCCATCTCGCGCGACTTCGAAATGTCCCAGTTCTGGCAGAACTTGCAAGCGAGGTTGCAGCCGGCCGTTCCGAAGGAAAACACCGAGGAGCCGGGGTAAAAATGGTTGAGCGGCTTCTTCTCGATCGGGTCGATGCAGAAGCCCGACGAGCGGCCGTAGGTCGTCAGCACCATCGCATCGCCTTCGCGGCTCCGCACGAAGCACGCGCCGCGCTGGCCCTCGTGCAGACGGCAGTCGCGCGGGCACAGGTCGCACTGGATGCGACCATCGTCCAGTCGGTGCCACCAGCGTCCGGGGAAGTTGCTCATCGCGACTGTTCGCTCAGCAGGAATTCGCTCTCGGCCCACTTGGTCACACCATAGCGGGCAACATTCATGTGCGGACTCCAGAAATCGCCCGGCAGTCCCGCCTTGCGCTTCAATGCAGCCACGAAGCCGCGCGGCTCGGGGAGCGATTCCCAGACCTGCGGCAGGAAGGTCGCGCGATGGTGGCCGTACTCGAGCACCAGGCCATCGACGTTGGGCCGCAGTCGCGTCAGCAGATCGGCTTCGTCGCGGACCTCCAGGCGCTCGTCGGCCGACAGCAGCGAAACCTCGACGGCAACGGCCTCGTACTCGACGACCGCCAACGGCGGAAACCGCGGATCGCGGAACGCGGCCGCAATGGCATTCTCGCGCACGTCGACGCCGAGCGGGCGCAGGGGCTTCAGCGAACCGATGCAGCCGCGCAGGTCGTCCGCAAGCTTCAGCGTCACGAACGTGGCCGCCGGTTGCGCCAGCGCGGCATGGCTCGCGTTTGCGATCGAGCGGATGCCCAGCTCCGCGCCGATCGCCGAACGCGCGATCGTCAGCAGCAAGCGGCCGAGATCAGCGTCGGTCATGTCGAGGCGCTCCGCCTCGGCCCGTCCTGCCCGGGCATGGTGAACGCGAACGACGCGTAGCCGACCACCCGGGACTTGTCACCCGCCGTGTCTCCGGAGTTGCGCAAGTCGATGAGCTCCGGCCGCAATCCATGCCGGCGCACGGCCAGCAGCAAGCCATTGATGGGCGTCGCGCCGCAGGCTTGCTCGTGATCGAGCGTGGCCGAGAGCGCGAGGATCGCCTCGCCGGTTGCGCGATCGAGCTTGCGGGCGTCCGCGTAGCGATGGTAGTGCGACAGGTCGGAGCTGACGACAATCAGCGTCTCCGGGCCGCCCCACAGCAATTCGATCACTTCGGCCACTTCGCCGGGCGTCGCGTCGCCGATGGCGAACGGCACGATGCTGAATTCACCGAGCACCGCCTGCAGGAACGGCAGCTGCACTTCGAGCGAGTGCTCCAACGCGTGCGCGGCGTCGCTTGCGCACACCTGCGGCAGCGTCAGCGCGGCAGCTGCAGCCTCGCGATCGACGGCGACGGTTCCGAGCGGCGTGGCGAACGCTCGCGCCGACGGCAGCGCCAGGCCGCGGACCGGCACGCGGTGCGTCGGCCCGAGCAGCACGACCCGCCGGATGGTTTCGCGCCCGGCCACGAGCCGCGCGTACACGGACGCCGCGATCGGCCCCGAATAGACGTAGCCGGCATGCGGCGCGATCAACGCCTTGGGCACGACGTCGGCCGGGGATAGCCCGGACTGCGCACCGGCAAGATGCGCGCGCACGTCCCCCGCCAGCGCCGAAGGCGCTGCGGGATAGAACATGCCGGCCACGGCGGCAGGGCGTACGTCAGGCATTGCGTTGCTCCCGATCATGCGAGATGAAATTGGGGCGGCACCGCTGCCATTCAAGAGCTCAGCTTGCCTCTGGGCGAGTCAATCCCCGTTCGACGCGAGCCGGACGAGATAACCGCCCGATTTTTCATCCCGTTCGAGCTTGAGGCTGCCGCGTCGCTCGGCTTCCTCGAGCATGCCGTTGAACGAGCGGAAGCCGAAGTACGACTCGTTGAAACCCGGCTTGCGGCGCTTCAACGCCTGCTTGACCATAGAGCCCCAGATCTTTTCCTCGTCGCCGCGCTCCGCGCCGAGGGCCTCGATCGTCTCGAGGATGAGGTCGAGCGCTTCCTGCCGGCGCTCGTCGTCGCTCTTCTTGCCGCGCGCGGGCACCTCCGCGGCCGGTGTCTCCAGGGCAGCCGCCTTCGCCGCCGGTTTCCCCGCGCCGGAGGGTGCACGCGCGGGCGCCTTCCGCGACGCCGCCTTCTTCTTCTCGCGCACGAGGTCGTCGTAGAAGATGAACTCGTCGCAGTTCGCGATGAGAAGATCCGACGTCGAGTTCTTCACCCCGACGCCGATCACGACCTTGTTGTTCTCGCGCAGCTTGGAGACGAGCGGCGAAAAATCCGAGTCGCCGCTGATGATGACGAAGGTCTCGACGTGCGACTTCGTGTAGCAGAGATCGAGCGCGTCGACAACCATCCGGATGTCGGCCGAGTTCTTGCCGGATTGGCGTACGTGCGGGATCTCGATCAGCTCGAACGAAGCCTCGTGCATCGGCGCCTTGAACGACTTGTAGCGCTCCCAGTCGCAGTACGCCTTCTTGACGACGATGCTGCCCTTGAGCAGCAGCCGCTCCAGCACCTTGCCGATGTCGAACTTGTCGTATTTGGCGTCCTGCACGCCGAGCGCGATGTTCTCGAAATCGCAGAACAGCGCCATGTTGGTGACTTCGAGCGGATGGACCATGGTTGAGACCTGTTCACACCAGGTCCGGGCGCGTCGGCGCCCGGACAGGTAGGGTTGGCGGCCGCCTCGCGGCCGCAATGCGCAACGATAGCAGCCCCGGCGAACCGGCGCGACCTTGATCACGGACAAGGCCTGCTCGGGCAGGTATTTGGAGAATGGAGCGGGGTAAGCCTGCCCGAGCGGGTGGGACGAACCATTCATCGACCCGGAGGGCGAAAGCATGCGCATCATGACGGCAATCGCGTTGGCGACCCTGGCAGGCGCAGCACTCGCCGCGGCGCCCGACTGGCAGCCGCTGGGCGAAAATGCCAACGGCAACAAGGTCTACGTCGACAAGGCGAGCCTCAAGACGACCGGCGGCACGACCGTCGTGACGTTCCGCACGGAGCTCAAGACCCCGGTCGACACGCTGCAGGGCGGCATCACCAGCATGCGCTCGCAGATGCGCGTGCGCTGCAAGGATATGATGGCCGCCGGTATCGAGGTGATCCTGTTCGAGAATGAGGCGAAGAATCAGGCGTTCGCGCGCAACAAGGCCGCGAAGATCGAATACCTGAAAGAGCCAGAAGGCAGTTCCGCGGACGTCGTCATCAAGCACGTCTGCAAGAAGTAGCCGGCCCTGTTGCTCAGGGCAGCGCGGGCGAGCCCGCGCCCACGGGCTCGCGGCCGGCAGTGTCGTTCGTAGGCGCGGCCTTGGCCGCGCTTCGCTCAGCTGTGCATCGCGAAGCTCCAGAGCGCGGACGCGACCGTCGCGCCGGCGCGCGGCCGCGCGGTGATCAATCGGTCCGCTGGCCCACGCGCTTCACGCCCGCGACGAAGCGGGCCAGTGTCGCCGACAGCACGCCGCGCGGAAGCATCGCCTCGATCAGCTGGAAGCGGCCGCGCGTGGCGACCGCGTGCGCGAGCGCCGCGACGAGTTCCCTGCGAGTGCGCACCCGGATGCCGTCGCCGCCGAGCGCGTTCGCCAGCCCCGCGAAATTCCACTCGTCGAGGTCGTTGAAGCGCGACTCGGGCTGGAACGTCCGCAGCATCTCCCAGCTTGCGTTGTTGAACACGATCACGATCGGGTCCCAGCCGTACCTGCGGCAGTTCCCCAGCTCCCATCCGGTCATCTGGAATGCGCCGTCGCCGACCAGCACGAGCGGGCGCAGCCCCGAGGCGGCCTGCAGGCCCAGCCCGGCCGGGACGCCGAAGCCCATCGACGCGTAGTAGCCAGGGGCGATCAGTGCGGTGTGCTCGATGTCGAGCGCGGTGAACAGGCAGTCGCCCACATCGGCGGCGATCGGCATGCGCCCGTGTTCCGCCATCAGGTCATTGATGGCGCAGGCGATGTCATCCGGCGCGATTGGCGCATCGTCGGCCGGCAGATGCCGCGGGTAGGCCGGCCCGTGGGCGACCGGCGGCGCCGTTCCCGTCTGCGCTCGCGCGAGCAGGGCGTCCACCAGCGCCGAGAGCGGAATAGCCGGATAGGTGTGGAAACCGAGCGTCACCGCGCCGTCCAGCGCGCGAATCGTTCGCCGCATGTCGATCTGACGCGCCGAAACGCCGAAGTTGGTATCCGAAATGATGACGCCGAGCAGGAAGAGCGCGTCCGACTGCTCGACCCGTTCGGTGATGTCCGCGGTTCCGGCGACGCCGAGATAGGTGCCGATCGGCGGCGTGTCGGTGCCGGAGAGGAGCCCCCGGCCCATCAGGCTCGTGACCACCGGCAGGCGCAGCTTCGCCGCCAGCGCCGCGACCTTCGCCTCGAGATCGAAGCGCCGCACCTCCACGCCCACCATCAGCACCGGCGACCGCGCGCCGGCTACGCGCGCCAGGATCTCGTCGACGCACGCCGCGAGCGCGTCGGCGTCCACGGGCTCCGCGGGCTCTCGCGTCACGGCCTCGCAGTTGGCGCTCACCATGTCGCGCGGCATCTCGATGTAGACGGGGCGCGATGCGGCGCGGCAGCGACGCAGCACGCGTGCAATCGCGTCCGGCGCGCGACGCGCGTCGTCGAGCCGGGCCTGGTCGCAGGTGATTTCGCGGAAGATCCGGAATTGCGAATCGAGGGTCTTCGCCTGGTGGTGCAGCAGCAATCCCGTGTCCGCCTCGCCCTTGCCGGGCGCGCCTGAAATGACGACGACGGGCGACTTCTCCGCGTACGCGCCCGCCACCGCGTTCACGACATTGAGCGCCCCCGCGCCATAGGTGACGGCGACCACGCCCAGCGCGCAGTTCATCCGCGCCGCGGCGTCCGCGGCGAAGCCGACGGCCGGCTCGTGCGAAAGCGTGAACAGCGGAAGGACTCCCGACGTCTCGATGACCTTGAACAAGGGCAACGCGAAATCACCGGGGATGCCGAAGATCTCCCTTGCGCCATGGGCCTTGAGTGCATGCAGCAGGGATTCGGCGAGTTGCATGGGCGATCCGTGGCAAGGGCCGGAAACGTGACGCTCCGGCGAGCATCCTACAAAATCCTCACCGCTGAGTCCTTGATCCAGGGCAGGTACCTCCCTCCTGCATGCCAGCTACCGTACCCTTTCGACCAGCGAGGTCCGCCCGGGTGACGTGGCAACGGACGGGCCCCAGGCGCTACACTGGGCGCCCCGCCACCCCGCCCAAGCCATGAATCCAACCCTCCTTTCGTTGCTCGAGACCCGTGTCCTGGGCGTGCTGGTCGAGAAACAGCACACGGTGCCCGACAGCTACCCGCTCACCCTGCTTGCGCTCACCTCCGGCTGCAACCAGAAGACGAGTCGCGATCCCATCCTCAATGCGAGCGAAGCCGAGGTGCAGGCGGCGCTCGATCAACTGAAGACGCAGTCGTTCATCGTCGAATCCAGCGGCGGTCGCGTCATGCGCTACGCGCACAACGTCGACCGGGTGCTGCAGGTGCCCTCGCAGGCGGTGGCGCTGCTCGCCGCCCTCATGCTGCGCGGGCCGCAAACCGTGGGCGAGCTGCGGATCAACTGTGACCGTCTGCACCGCTTCGCCGACATCTCCGCGGTCGAGGGATTCCTGCAGGAGCTTGCGGCTCGGCCGGCCGGCGCGCTCGTGGTCGAGCTGGCGCGAGCGCCCGGCGCGCGCGAAACGCGCTGGGCGCATCTGCTGGCCGGCCCGCCCGCCGCGGATCTCCTCCTGCCGGCCGGCGCGACCGCGTCCGGCCTGGATCCTGTCAGCGCATCCGACATCGCCGTGCTGAAATCGAATGTCGCGCATCTGCAGACGGAGCTCGCCGCGCTGAAGGCGACCGTCGTGAAACTGCAGGAAGAGCTCGGGGTCGCCGGACCCTGAATGCGGCCCTGAATGCGGCCCTTGTTCCGCCGGGGCCGCATGCACGATAATGGAAGGTCATGGGCGCCGTCGGCGACTTGCCGGACGTGGCCTCGGCTTACCTACGACCTTCATTCGCTTTCGGGAGACTCATGGACATTCCAGGCATGCTCGAAACCGCAGGCCCGATGCTGATCGCGTTCGGCCTGAAACTGCTCGGCGCGATCGCCGCCTACATCGTCGGCCGGATGCTGATCGGGTTCGCCTCGAACCTCGTGCAGCGCGCGCTCGAGCGACAGAAAGTCGAGCCGACCGTCATCCGCTACATCGGGTCGATCATCACGGTCGCGCTCAACATCATCCTGGTCGTCGCGATCCTCGGCTACTTCGGCGTCGAGACAACGTCGTTTGCCGCGCTGGTCGCCGGCCTCGGCATCGCCGTCGGCGCGGCCTGGGGCGGCCTGCTGTCGAATTTCGCCGCCGGCGTGTTCATACTGGTCCTGCGGCCGTTCAAGGTCGGCGACTACGTGCTGGCCGGCGACGTCGAGGGCACGGTGCGGATGCTCGGGCTCTTCAACACGACGATCGACTCGCCCGACAACGTGCAGACGATGGTGGGCAACACGAAGATCATGGGCGGGACGATCAAGAATTTCACCCACAACCCGTACCGTCGCGTCGAACTCACGGCCCAGCTCGACCACAGCGTCGATCCGGCCGACGCGGTGCGCCGACTCAAGGAAGCGCTGCCGAAGATCGCCAACGTCGTCACCGCGCCTGCGCCCGACGTCGAGATCCTCACGTTCAACGAGCGCGGCCCGGTGCTCGCGGTGCGGCCCTACTGCAACACTGCGCACTACTGGCAGGTCTACTTCGACGGCAACCGGACGATCCGCGAGACCTTCGGCGCCGCGGGGTACCCGGCGGCCGAGGCGCACCTGCACCTGCGGCAGAAGACCGCCTGATTTCGCCTCGACCGTGGCGAACGACGGGGGTTGCTCTCCGATCCCCGCGCATTGAAACGACAACGGAGGCGACACATGGGAATGCTGGATGGTCTGATCGGAAGCGCGCTCGGCGGGATGATGGGGACGAGCGGGAGCGGGAGCGGGCAGCCGCAGAGCCCGCTGCTGCAGATTGCGTTGCAGCTGTTGCAGCAGAACGGCGGCGTTGCCGGCGTTCTCGACAAATTCCGGCAAGGCGGCTACGCCGACCAGGCCGATTCGTGGCAAAGCGCGGGACAGAACATGCCGCTGTCCGGCAACGCGCTGCAGGAGGTGCTGGGCAGCGGCACCATCGGCCAGATCGCCGGACAGCTGGGGATGTCGCACGGCGACGCCGCTGGCGGATTGGCGCAGATGCTGCCGCAGCTGATCGACCAGTTCACGCCGGATGGCGAGATACCGGAGAATCACAACGACGTGGTGGCACAGGCGCTGGCTATCCTGACGCAGACGAAGACCGGCTGATTGGACCAACCCACGCTCGTCACGGCGGCCCTGCTCGGCATTGTCGAAGGCCTCACCGAGTTCCTGCCCGTCTCGTCCACGGGTCACCTGATCGTGGCCGGTTCGCTGCTGGGCTACACGAGCGAGCAGGCGAAGACCTTCGAGATCGTGATCCAGGCCGGTGCGATCCTCGCCGTGTGCTGGGAATTCCGCGCGCGGCTCAGCGCGGTGCTGCGGGGCATCTTCACGGATGCCGGCGCGCAGCGCTTCGCGCTCAACCTGGTCATCGCGTTCATTCCTGCCGGAGTTCTCGGCCTCGCTTTCGGCAAGGTGATCAAGCTGCATCTGTTCGCGCCCATACCGGTCGCCTGCGCGTTCGTCGCCGGCGCGTTCGTCATCCTTTGGGCGGAACGCCGACAGCGCGCGCGGCCGGACACCATCCGCGTCGCCACGATCGACGACATGCGCTGGACCGATGCGCTCAAGGTCGGGTTCGCGCAGACGTTCGCCCTCGTTCCGGGCACGTCGCGCTCGGGGGCCACCATCATCGGCGGCATGCTCTTTGGCCTGTCGCGCGTCGCGGCCACCGAGTTCTCGTTCTTTCTCGCGATCCCGACCCTGTTCGCGGCCACCGGGTACTCGCTGTGGAAGGATTCGTCGCTGCTCGCCGCGCAGGCGCTGCCGGCCTTCGGCGTCGGTTTCGCCTTCTCCTTCATCTCGGCCTTCGCCTGCGTGCGCTGGCTGATCCGCTACGTGGCGCATCACGACTTCGTTCCCTTCGCGTGGTACCGGATCGTGTTCGGCGCGGTGGTCCTTGTCACCGCCTACACCGGACTGGTTCGTTGGGATTGACGGAAGCGGGTCCCCGCTGGATCGGCCCCGTGTGCGCCGTGCTCGGCGTGCTCGGTTTCTCTTTCAAGGCGATCCTGATCAAGCTCGCCTACGCGTGGCATCCGGTCGACGCGGTGACCCTGCTCGCGCTGCGGATGCTGTTCTCGGCGCCGTTCTTCATCGCCATGGCGTGGTGGGCGGGACGGCGCCCGGCGGCGCGGCCGATCACGCGCCGCGACTGGCGCGCGCTCGTCTGGCTGGGCTTCATCGGCTACTACCTCGCGAGCCTGCTCGATTTCATGGGTCTCGTTTACATCACCGCGGCGCTCGAGCGACTTGTGCTCTTCCTCTACCCGACGCTGGTCGTGCTGCTGTCGGCGGTGCTGCGCGGGCGGCCGATCACCCGGCGCGCAGTGGCGGCACTCGTGCTCTCGTATGCCGGCATCGCGTTCGTCTTCCTGCACGACCTTAGCGGCGGCGGGGACACGACGGCGCTGTGGACCGGCGGCGCGCTCGTCTTCGCCAGCGCGTTCGCGTACGCGCTGTATCTGGTCGGCGCCGGCGACGTGATCGCGCGGATGGGCAGCCTGCGCTTCATCGCCTGGGCGATGCTCGTGTCGAGCGCGTTCGTGCTCGCGCAGTTCGCGCTCACCCGCGATCTCGCCCTGCTCCGCGTGCCGGCGTCGATTTACGGACTGTCGTTCGCGATGGCGGTTTTTTCCACCGTCCTGCCGACCTGGCTCATCGCCGAGGCGATCCACCGTCTCGGCGCCAACACTTCGTCGCTGATCGGGTCGCTCGGACCGGTGTTCACGATCGGGCTGGGTGCGCTGATCCTGGGCGAGTCCGTGCACGCGATCCAGCTCGTCGGTGCGGCGCTGGTGCTCCTTGGCGTCGCGCTGGTCACGCTGCAACCGTCCCGCGCCCGCGACGCCGCCGCGAAGCGCGCTGCCGGAATTCCGGACGCCTGACCGCCTTGTCCGGGCAGGCGGCCACCGGCGTAACTGCCTATAATTGACGCTTGATCCTCAGGGTGCGCATTCGCGCGCCCTCTCCCACGGAGGCGCGCATGGCACCCGACGACACGCTCGATCCCAAGACGTCGATCCGACTCAAGGATCCCGCGCTGCTCTCACAGCGATGCTACATCGGCGGCCACTGGGCCGACGCAGCCTCCGGAGCGACGAAGATCATCGTGAACCCCGCCACCGGCGTGCAGATCGGCACCGTGCCGCGCATGGGGGGCGTCGAGACGCGCCTCGCAATCGAAGCTGCCGCGGCCGCGTTTCCGGCGTGGCGCGCGAAGACGGCCAAGGAGCGCAGCGGGATCCTGCGCAAGTGGTTCGAGCTGATGCTCGCCAATGTCGACGACCTGGCGCTGATCCTGACGAGCGAGCAGGGCAAGCCGCTCGCCGAGTCGAAAGGCGAGGTCACCATAGGCGCCGCCTACGTCGAATGGTTCGCCGAAGAGGCGCGGCGTGTCTACGGGGACGTGATCCCGACCATCAGCAACGACCGCCGGCTGGTCGTGGTCAAGGAACCGGTGGGCGTCTGCGCGGCGATCACGCCGTGGAATTTCCCGTCGTCGATGATCACGCGCAAGGTGGCACCGGCGCTCGCCGCGGGCTGCACGGTCGTCATCAAGCCGGCCGAGGTGACGCCCTATTCGGCGCTGGCACTGGCCGAGCTCGCCCATCGCGCGGGCTTCCCGCCGGGCGTGCTCAATGTCGTCACGGGGGATGCGCGCGCGATCGGCGGCGAGATGTGCGCGAACCCCACGGTGCGCAAGCTGTCGTTCACCGGCTCGACGGAAATCGGCCGCCTGCTGATGCAGCAGGTCGCCCCGACGATCAAGAAGATCTCGCTCGAACTGGGTGGCAACGCGCCGTTCGTGGTGTTCGACGACGCGGATCTCGACGCCGCGGCCGAAGGTGCGATCATCGCCAAATACCGCAATGCCGGGCAGACCTGCGTGTGCACCAACCGGTTCTTCGTGCACGACAGTATCCACGACGCATTCGCCGCGAAGCTGGTCGAGCGCGTAAAGGCGCTAAAGGTCGGTCCCGGCACCGAGGCCGGCGTCACGCAGGGACCCCTGATCGATGCGGCAGGACTCGCGAAGGTCGAGGACCACATCGCGGACGCGACGGCACAGGGCGCGCGCGTGGCCACCGGCGGCAGGCGCCACGCGCTGGGCGGGACGTTCTTCGAGCCCACTGTGCTGACCGATGTCACCGCGGCGATGAAGATCTTCCGCGAGGAGACGTTCGGGCCGGTCGCTCCGCTGATCCGTTTCAGGACGGACGCAGAGGTGATCGAACTCGCGAACCGCACCGAATACGGGCTCGCCTCGTACTTCTACTCGCGGGACATCGGGCGGATCTGGCGTGTCGCCGAGGCGCTCGAATACGGGATGGTCGGCGTGAACACCGGGCTCATCACCACCGAGGTCGCGCCCTTCGGCGGCGTCAAGGAGTCGGGGCTCGGCCGCGAGGGCTCGAAGTACGGCATCGACGAATACGTCGAAGTGAAGTACATCTGCTTCGGCGGCATCGACCGGTAGATCGGGATACGGCATTGAAAGGTCGGGGGCTGCCTGCCCAGTAGGCGTTCCCGGCCAGGGGGGCTCGCCTGTTAGGTATCCAAATCGGAATTCGACCTGACGGACAATGTCCGCTCAAGTTGATGCGCCTTCGATGCAAGGACCGAGATCGACGCTCAGCCGTTATTGGGTGCAGCGCCGTGAACGGGTGCAAGCGCGAAACCGGCCGTTCAGCCAGGGTCAAGCTACTGGC
>CAYGYQ010000006.1:38791-41715 GCA_964354035.1 uncultured Bordetella sp. | reverse complement strand
CACGCGCGCCGAGATCATGAAGCCGTCGCACCACCCGATCGTCGAAGGCAAGGTGTTCTGCCAAAGCTGCCACGATCCGCACGGCTCGTTGACGCCCGGCCAACTCAAGGGCGAGAGCATCACCGACCTTTGCACGACCTGCCATGCCGACAAGCGCGGCCCGTGGATCCACGAGCATCCGCCGGTGTCCGAGAATTGCAACACCTGCCACACGCCGCACGGCTCATCGCACAACCGGCTGCTGGCGCAGAAGCCGCCGGCCCTTTGCGCGGACTGCCACCCGGGCGGGCATACCCACGGCATCTACGACGGGCGCGGGACCCTGCCCGGCATCAATCCGTCGAACATCCGCTTCGAGGGGACCGGCTGCGTCGCCTGCCATCGCCAGATCCACGGCAGCAACGCGCCGGCGTCGGCCTACGGCCAATTCTTCCTCCGCTGAGACAAGGGGACACACATGAGAATCAAGCTTATTGCCATCGCCGTGGCAAGCCTGTTTGCAAACGGCTCAGCGTGGGCGCAATACGAAAGCTTCGTCTGGGATGGGTCCGCCGAGCTCGGCGGCCGCGGTGTCAACACCGACGGCGGCACGCGCAATGGCGCGTTCGGCCTGCATCCGACGGCGACCGTGAAGCCGTTCACCGGCCCGGCCGACGAAGCCAAGGCGCAGGAGTACCAGAACGTCAACAACGGCGTCATCGGCGTCCTCGACGTGCGGGGCAGCAGCAAGAACTACTACATGAAGTTCTTCGGCGAGAATTTCGGCCGCGACGACCAGTTCGTCGAAGCGCGCGGCGGCGCCTACGACGTGTTCAAGGCGATCGTGTACCAGGACCGGATGCCGCACAACCTGTCGTGGAATGCGCTCACCCCGCTGTACAACACGTGGAGCAACCTGCAGCAGGGCCCCGCCGGCACCTATCCACAGGCGCAAAACCCGGCAACCTGGAACACGTTCGACTACGGGATACAGCGCAACACCACCGGCGGCGCCATCGAAGTCTCCGCCAGGTCGCCGTTCTTCTTCCGCGCCGACTACAACGAAGTGCAGACGACGGGAACCCGGCCGGGCAGCGGCCAGCTGGGAACGGGCTCGGGCAATGGCTTGATCGAGTTCGGCGTTCCGACGGAATACAAGACCAAGAACGCGCTCTTCGAAGGCGGCTACACGGCAAAGACGTGGAACGTCAAGCTTGCCTATCTCGACAGCAAGTTCAGCAACAACATCGACTCGATGCAGTGGACGAACTTCTACATGCGCAGCGCGCTGGACGCCTCACCGCTGCCGCCGGACAACGAGCTCAAGAAGTGGAGTCTCCACGCGACCGCGCGCGATCTGTGGCTCGACTCGACGTTCCTGCTGCGCGCCAGCCAGAGCAAGCTGACCAATAACGTGTACCTCGGCGCGATCGGCACAGCCACGCCGTGGACCGCCGGTCTCAAGCCGATATCGAACCAGACCGTGCCGGGAGTTCTTCAGCCCGTCGGCGTCGGTTATCTGATCACGCAGCCTCTCGCGCCGAATTCCGAGGGCTGGATCGTGCCTACCTCCACGTTCAACGGCGAGGAGAAGACGACGTCGGTACAGGCGTCGATCAACTCCAACCTGATGAAGGGGCTCGACAGCCGGGTCTATTACAGTTACTACGACAAGTCGAACGATTCGACGCCGATCGGGTACGAGAAAGGTGCCCAGGGCAGCAACTGCGCCGCGGGCGTCACCAGTGCGACCTGCTTCGTGATCGCCGCCGATCCGGCCGGCGAGCTCTTCGGCTACACGAAGAACGAGGCCGGGATCGATCTCACCTACCGGATCGGCGCGCGCCAGAAGCTGGTGGGCAACTACACCTGGCTCAAGGTCGACCGCGAGCTCGAGCCGGCGCCCAGCACCACGAACAACCGGGTCTGGGTCGAGTACCGCAACAGCATGTTCGAAGGGCTCTCGGGGCGGCTCAAGTACCAATACCTGCGGCAGCGCTCGGATCTCGATCCCTCGTTCACCAACAACGCCAGCAACGTGCAGCCCACGACCGTCCCGTACTATTTCAGGGCGTACGACGTCTCGAACAACGACCAGAACATGGTCAAGCTCGTCGTCGACTGGAACCCGGTGCCGCTGCTCGACATCGGCATCGGCGCGACGTGGCGCAAGACCGACTACAAGGACCTGTACTTCGGCCGCACCGACGACAAGCGCCAGGTCTACGACGCCTCGATCGCCTACGGCGATCCCGACAAGCTCCGCGTCTCGGCGATCGGCAACTGGGGCAAGACCCAGTTCGATCAGGCCTACCGCAACATTTCCTCGGGATCGAGCCCGTTGCCGGGCGGCACGCAGACTGCCACCACGTTCGACTGGGGCACGAGGAACACCCAGGACAACTGGATGGTCGCGTTGCAGGCGGACTGGGTGGCCACCGACAAGCTGCTGGTCACGGGGCAGGCGAGCTGGCTCAACACCGGCGGCGGGGTCGACTTCTGGTCGGGCAACTATACGGGTGCCGGCGGCTTCACCCCGCCCGGCGGAACGTCCGGTCCGTTGGTCAACTACGTGACCGACAATACCGACACCACGCGCTTCCTGATCAAGGCGACCTACAAGGTCAACAAGACGTGGAGCGCGACGGCTGGCTACGCGTACGAGAAATACGACTACAGCGACGACCAGATGCGGGGCTATCAAGGCTTCTACCCCTACTATCAGTACATCCCGGGGACCAACAACGCCCTGTCGTCCAACAACAGCTGGAACACCGGCGCCTACGCCAACCCGAGCTACAAGAACAACATCTTCTGGTTGACCGTGACGTACAGCTTCGACACGCCACTGCCGCCGCCGGCCAGGATGCAGGTGGCGCAAGCGCCGGCCCCCGCTCCGGTCGTCGCGCCGCCTCCGCCGCCGCCCCCACGGCCGGCACCGGCTC
>CAYGYQ010000006.1:31795-38691 GCA_964354035.1 uncultured Bordetella sp. | reverse complement strand
TGCAGTGCGATCAGAAGGACATGAAGGCCCTGATCGCCTGCCTGCAGCCGAACCGGCGCGTGGAAGTCCAGGTCAAGGGCGAGGGGAAGAAGTAATCGCTCCAACAGGCCGACCGGAAAAGCCCCACTGCGTGTGGGGCTTTTTTCTTGCCCGTGCGCGACATTCCGCCGCGTGGCAAAAACGCCACAAGATCGCAATCAAGGTGCGGCGCGGCATCCTGTCGCGTGGCAAAAGTTCCTCGGATTTCAGAGAATGATTGTGGTGTTGACCCCGTTTTGATCTGCATCAACTTTGCCGCACTTCCTTCGGGGTCGAATACACAAGGATTCAAGCGGAAGTCGTTTTCGCGCGCACGAAGCGGCCCTTGGCCGCGGAGCCGGCACCCCGAGCGGATGTACACCGTGAAGGGCGCCTCGAAGCAACAGCAAAAGGGGGTTCCATGCAACTCAAGTCCATTCTCGCCGCGGCCGGCATGCTGGCAGCCTTCGCGGTGCTCATGCCGTCGTCGGTGCTGGCGCAACCCGTCAGCGTGAAGCCCGTGTGCGCCAACTGTCACGAGTCGCAGTGGAACGCGATCGACCTTTCGGCGCACGGCGCGAAGACCGACGCCAACGGCAGCATGTGCCAGGCGTGCCACGGCGACGCGAGCGCGCACCTGAAGGATCCGATGAAAGCCAAGCCCGACAGCCCGTTCAAGAAGGGCGGCACGGCGACGGCCCAGATGGCCGTCTGCCAGACCTGCCACAGCGGCAACCGCAACCTCGCGTTCTGGACCTCCGGCAAGCATGCGCTGAACGACGTGTCCTGCACCAATTGCCACAGCATCCACGGCAAGACGCTCTCGCCCAGCATCAACAAGTTCGTGACCACATTCCTGCCCAACCAGGCGGACATGTGCGCGCAGTGCCACCAGCCGATCCGGGCCGCGACCCTCAAGCCGTCGCACCACCCGATCATCGAAGGCAAGGTCAAGTGCTCCGACTGCCACAACCCGCACGGCGCGCTGACGCCGGCGATGGTCAAGCAGCCGACGATCAACGACCAGTGCTACTCGTGCCACGCCGACAAGCGCGGCCCGTACGTGTTCAACCACCCGCCGGTCGAGGAGAACTGTGCCTCCTGCCACAACCCGCACGGCTCGGTCCACGGAAAGCTGTTGAACGAGTCCGCGCCGAACCTCTGCCAGGACTGCCACGACTGGTCGCGGCACCCCGGCACGATCTATGGCGCTGCCGGCGCCTTCAACTGCCAGCCGGGCGACACCAGCGGTACCACCGTGAGCGGGGTCTTCTACCCGAGCTGCCCGCCGAGCAGGACCGGACAGCCCAACCCAGGCGTGAACAACCGCCTCGTGGCCCGTTCCTGCATGAATTGCCACAACGCGATCCACGGCTCGAACGCGCCGGGCAACCGTGGCAAGTTCCTCACGCGATAAGGCCGGGAGACCAACATGAGCAAGAAACTGCTTTCCACACTGATCGCCAGCCTGTTTGCGGCCGCACCCGCGCTCGGCCAGAGCGCCGACGACCCGATGCGCGTGCAGGGCACGGGCACGATAGGCATCATCCACAACAACTCCAACGCGAGCGACACCGCGAAGCTCGACGAGTATCAGGACCTGGGCAACGGGGCGCTGTCGAACGTCGGCGTCCAGGGGCGCAACAGCACGACGTGGTTCCAGGGCTATGGCGAGAATTTCGGCCGCAGCGACCAGTACATGTTCCTGCGCAGCGGCATGTACGACGTGTTCAAGGCGGGGGCCTACCTCAACGACATCCCGCACACGTTCTCGTCGAGTGCCTACACGCCCTACAACGGCAACGGCGGCAATCTGTTGACGGCGAGGTTCCCGCTGGCGTCGCTGCCATCCAATCCGCCGACCGCCGACTGGAACAGATTCAATCTGGGCTACGACCGCCGCGACGTCGGCGGTTACGGCGAGTGGCAGAAGAACAGCCCGTGGTACTTCCGGGTCGACGGCAACCAGGTCTCGTTCAGCGGCACCCGGGTCGGCTCGGCGGCCGCCGGCACGAGCCCGGGCAACGGCTACGTCGACCTGGCATTCCCGCAGGAGTTCAAGACGAGCAACTGGGGCGTCGAGGGCGGCTACCAGTCGAGCAAGGCGACCTTCGCCGTGCGCTGGGACTACAGCAAGTTCGAGAACGACAATCCGACGCTGCTGTGGACCAACCCGTACTTCGGCCCGACGGCGACGACGACCAGCAACTTCCTGGACACGACGTACCTCGCGCCGAACAATGATTTCAACAAGCTCACGGTCTCCGGCAATTACCGCGACCTGCCGTGGCGTTCGGTGCTCTCGGCGCGCTACACCTGGGCGAAGACGACGAGCGACGCGCCGCTGGGCCAGACGGTGCTCAACAGCTCTGCCACTTACCCCAGTACGCTGTCGAGCGAGCCCAGTTTCAGCGGCGAGAACATCAACCAGTCGTTCGCGCTGGCGTGGACCGCGACCCCGGCCGCGGGCTTCGACACGCGCGTCTATTACTACTGGACGAAGCTCACGAACAATTCGGACCTCGTCGAGTACGGCCACGCGCCAACGACGCCGCTCGCATCCGGCCTGGGCTGTGGCAACTACACGCCGGCCAGCGGGATTCCGACCACCATCGTCGGCAACTGCGACAGCGAGAACTACAACTACACCAAGAACAACGTCGGCTTCGATGCGTGGTGGAAGTTCTCGCGCGGCCAGCGCCTGGGCTTCGGCTGGGACTACACCGACCTCGAACAGGAGCGCTTCGACTACGACCAGTCGGACTCGAACAAGCTGTGGGCCGAGTACAAGAACACGATGTTCGACACGCTGTCGGCTCGCCTGAAGTACCAGTACGTGAAGCGCGACTCGACGCCGAATTTCGACAACAACCCGCCTCCCGTCGGAGGGGCGAACAACCCGAACTACCTGCATGCGTACACGTCGTCATTCGACCTGCAGAGCAGCACCACGAACCAGTTGAAACTGTACCTCGACTGGAATCCGATGGCGAACGTCGGCTTTTCGTTCGAGGGCAACTGGGCCAAGGTCGATTTCGACGACGTGACGTTCGGCCGCACCAAGTCCGACCGGCAGGGCTATTACCTCAGCGGCTTCTGGAACGCGTCCAACACGGTGAAGCTGAACGCGTTCGGCAGCTGGGAGGAAACGAAGTATCCGTCGAACCACCGGTACATCGGCACCGTGGCGGGCGGGCCGACGCCGCCGCCGGGCTGGTGCGGCAACCTGCCGGGGACGAGCACACAGAACGCGAACTGCTTCGACCCGTTCGCCCCGCCGAGCGCGAACAACTCCTACAACTGGGACTCGCAGACCAGGGACAAGACGTGGATGTTCGGCGTGGGCGCCGACTGGCAGGCGATGGACAAGCTCATGCTGACGGGCTCGTACCTGTACGTGAAGAACGACGGCAACGCGACGTTCGGCTATCAGGCAGGCGGCATCCTCGCCCCGCCCGGTACTTCGCCGCTCGACATCGGCAACTTCGACGACAGCACGCAGCAGTACGTCAACCTGAAGGGCGTCTACAACGTCAACCGGAACTGGTCGATCACCGGCGGCTACTCGTACATGAAGTACCGCCACGACGACATCGCGACGGCCGGGTACCAATACGCACTGCCGATCGTGACGAACAGTGGCGCGGGCGGCATCGTCGCGAACAGCCCGAGGAGCACATCGCTTAGTTACCTCAACGGCTACGACGCGTACACGGACGGGCACAACAACATCTTCTACCTGCTCGTCTCGTACAAGTTCGATGCGCCGCCGCTGCCGGCAGCGGCAAGGGTGGCACAAGCGCCGGCGCCCGCTCCGGTCGTCGCGCCGCCTCCGCCGCCGCCCCCACGGCCGGCACCGGCTCCGGCCCCCGCGCCGGCACCCGCCCCGCAGGTGCAGAAGATCACGCTCGACTCGAAGGTGCTGTTCGACTTCGACAAGGCGGTGCTGAAGCCTGAGGGCATGGCGGCCATCGACAGCATGGTCGTCAGCAAGCTGGCGCAGGTGCAGAAGCTCGAAGTCGTCCTGGTGACGGGCCACACCGACCGCATCGGCACGGAGGCCTACAACCAGAAGCTGTCGGAGCGTCGCGCCGATGCCGTGCGCAACTACCTGGTCAGCAAGGGTGTGGACAAGGCGAAGATCGAGACCATCGGCATGGGCGAGAAGCAGCCCGTCGTGCAGTGCGATCAGAAGGACATGAAGGCCCTGATCGCCTGCCTGCAGCCGAACCGACGCGTGGTAGTAGAGGTCAAGGGCGAGGGGAAGAAGTAATCACCTCGCCAGTCGGACCGGATAAGCCCCGCCTCGCGCGGGGCTTTTTCTTGCGGGTCAATACCGCCCGTGCTGCTTGTAGATGTAGTTGGACAGTTCGACTTGCTGCATCGACAGCCGGCGCTGGATCTGGTGGACGACGCGGATGATCGCGCGCATCACGCGATAGACGATCTCCGGATGCGAATGCAGCACCGACTCGAGCCTCTCGCGCTCGAGGCCCAGCACCTGCGTATCGCCGAGCGCGACCTTGGACGCGTAGAGCACCGAGCCGTCCATGAAGCCCATCTCGCCGACGAAATCGCCCGGCGACAGCGTGTTGATCGTCACGGCCTGATCGGTGCCTGCGCTCCTGATCACGCCGAGCGTCCCGTGCAGGATCACGTACAGATGGTTGTCGACCGCGCCCTCCTGCGCAAGGACTTCACCCTGCTTCAGGTCGCGCAGCGTGACGAGTCCGGCGAGGACGCGGCACTGCTCGTCGGTGAGCTCGGCGGCGAGCTGGGTCGAGCGCAACGCTTCGTAAGAGGTGAGGTTGGTCATGGCGGGGTACTCCTGTGGAAGGGATCGTCGCCGGTGCCGGGGAGCCCCGGCTCGGGGGTGACCCGCGTTGATGTGATCGGTGCCAGGGCGGACATCGTGGCGATTGGCGACGATGGCGGCACGGTGCTCGTGCCGGCAGAACGGGCGGCCCCGCCGGGGGCATGCACCTGGTCGGCCCGCGCCACGAACCGGTCGACCAGCGTGCTGGCAATGCGGTCGAAGACCGGGCGCGCGATGCGCGCCATCGCCGTGCTGTGGAAATCGTAACGCAACGCGAAATTGATGCGGCAGCCGTCGGCGGCAAGCGGCGTCAGCTCCCAGACGCCGTAGAAGTGGCGGAACGGTCCGCGCTCGAGGTGGATGGTCATCGCCGTCGGGCGCCGTTTCGGGTTGCGCGTCCGGAAATCGAACCGGACGCCGTGGTAGTTGACGTTGATGTCCGCGACCACCGTGCTCTCGTCGCGGGCAACGACGGTCGCGCCGCTGCACCAGGGCAGGAAGTCGGGGTAGTGCTCGCACGCCTCGATGAGGTCGAACATCTGCTCGGCCGAGTGGCCGACGAGCACGGTCCTGCGCACGTCCATGCGGCGTATTGTTTCACAGCGACAACGTTCGCGGCGACCCGCGCTCACTTGATTTAGCGCAATACCTTTGCGCACGGGACCGGTAGCCTCTTGGATGTGGCTTCACCACCGCCCGTGCGTTGCGGCGGGCATTTTCTGACGAAGGAGCGAAAATGAAGTCGATCGTGTTGGTGGCCATTGTGGCCGCGGGGATTGCCGTGTCCGGCGCAGCTAACGCATCCGAGGCGCTGGCGAAGAGCAGCGGCTGCGCGACGTGCCACGATGTGGCCACCAAGAAGATGGGGCCGTCGTACAAGGACATCGCGGCCAAGTACAAGGGCAAGGGCGATGCGGAAAAGACGATCGTCGCGAACCTGAAGGCCGGCACGGGGCACCCGGCCGTCAAGACGTCGGATGCCGATACGGTCACGCTGGTGAAGTGGATTCTCGCGATGTAGGCATCAGCGCCCGCCCGGTGGGCAGCGCGAGGGAGCACCCTTGTTGGAGCGCGGGCAAGCCCGCGCCCACGACACAGCGTTCCGCAATACACCGTGGGCGCGGGCTTGCCCGCGCTCACTGCCCGTGCGCCCGCGAGGCGCGACACCCCTCGCCCCGCCGGGGGAGTGTCAACCCCACGACTCCCCCGTGCGTTAGACTACCGCACGGAGCGCCGGGCGTTTGCCGGCAATGTGATCTGCCCGCACATCCGTCGGCCGGGCACTTGCGCAAAGAGGAGCAACCAGCATGAAATCGATCGTGATTGCGGCCGTCGTGGCCGTCGGAATGGCGGCCGCCGGCACGGCGAGCGCGCAGGAAGCGCTGGCCAAGAGCAGCGGCTGCCTCACCTGCCATGACGTCGCCACCAAGAAGATGGGGCCGGCGTTCAAGGACGTCTCGGCCAAGTACAAGGGCAAGGCCGGTGCCGAGGCTACGCTTGTCACGGCGCTTTCCACGGCCAAGGGTCACCCGGAAGTGAAGGCAAAGGGCGACGACCTGAAGGGCATCGTCAAGTGGGTGCTATCGCTGTAACAGCCGACGCCGTTCCCCTCGAAAAAGCCGGCATCCGCCGGCTTTTTCTTTGCTTGACCAGCGCCGCTCGGCACGAAGTGCGTGGAGCTTGCGCCAGCGCAAACTCCGCCATCCGCAACTGCCATCACTGCGGCTAAGATGTGACATTTCGTCGCACCACAGGTTGCCGTAGCCCTGCCCCGAGCCATGCCCGTCGACGCCGAGACCGCCGCTTCCGTCCCCGCCCTCCGAGGCGCGGGCGAGACATCGGCGCCTGATGCCGGGCAACGTTCCGCTCCGCTGCAACCGGGCCGGACCGATCCTCCCGCGCTGCAACAGGTTCCTGCACTTCCGGCCAGCCTGCGCCAGCTCGTCGATCTGCGCACCGTGGCGATCGCGGGCCAGACGCTCGCGGTGGCAGGCGCGATGCTGCTCGGTGTGTCGCTCCCCGTCGCCCCGATGGCGATCATCATCGCTGCGCTCCTCGCGCT